>DASVOL010000678.1:0-29632 GCA_036383375.1 Bradyrhizobium sp.
GTTGTAGGACTGCGCGAGATCGACGAGGTCAATGCGAGCCATCGGGCATCTCCCTCACTTGCTCTTGCCGGCTGACGTGCGTGCCGCCAGCGAACTGCCATACAGTTCGCTTGCGAACGCGGTCGCGGGCGACGCGACCAAGCGGTCGGCGGCGTCGAACACAAAGATATTTTCCGGATCGAGCGCGGCCTCGAGCACCTGCCCGGGTTCATATTCGTGCACACCGTGCAGCACTGCGACCCAGTTCGAACCATGGACATGGACGTGCACGAAGCTCTCCGACCCGGTGATCTCGGTCACCGTCACGGTGGCGGAGAATTTATGGCGGCCGGCCGCGACGGTCCCGACCTCGAGCTGGTGGGCACGGAAGCCGATCTTGTAGGTGCCGTCAGACAGGTTGGCGTATAGCCCGGCCGCCGGCGCCTGCTCGCCGCCGGCATAGATCACCCGGTCGCCCTTCTTCTCGATGCCGATGATGTTGAGCGGCGGATCGGAGAACACCTGCGCGACGCGCAGCGTATCGGGATGGCGGTAGACCTTCGGCGTCGCGCCGGTCTGCAGCGCCTGGCCTTCCCACATGCACACGGTGTCGCCGCCGAGCAGCAGCGCCTCCGACGGTTCGGTGGTGGCATAGACGAAGATCGCACCCGAGGCCTCGAAGATCCGCGGCAGTTCGGCGCGCAATTCCTCGCGCAGCTTGTAGTCGAGGTTGGCGAGCGGCTCGTCGAGCAGCACGAGGTCGGCGCCCTTGACCAGCGCGCGCGCGATCGCGGTGCGCTGCTGCTGGCCGCCGGAGAGCTGCAGCGGCGTGCGCTTCAGATAGGGCTCGAGCCGCAACAGGCCGGCCGCTTCGGCCACCCGCTGCTCGATCTCGGCCTTCGGCTTGCCCTGCACCCGCAGCGGCGAGGCGATGTTCTCGTAAACCGTCAGCGAGGGATAGTTGATGAACTGCTGATAGACCATCGCCACCGAGCGCTGCCGCACGTCGGCGCCGGTGACGTCCTTGCCGTCGACCAGCACGCGGCCGGTGGTCGGCTTGTCGAGTCCGGCGAGCAGCCGCATGATCGAGGTCTTGCCCGACAGCGTCGGCCCGAGCAGCACGCTGAGCGTGCCGCGCTCCAGCGTCAGCGAAACATCGCGGATGGTCGCAATGCCATCCACGGTTCGCGTGACATTCTGCAGTGTAACGCTCATGCCCGTCCTCCCGCTTCGCGGAGGGGACGTTCACCGGACACACGGTTGGCGACCATCCACTCGTCGAGCGCGGCGATTTCACCCGCCGTCATCCGTAAGCCCAACTTGGATCGTCGCCAGACGACATCTTCCGCGGTCCGCGCCCATTCGTTCGCCATCAGGTACCGGACTTCACTCTCCGTCAAGGTGGCGCCGAAGGCGCGGCCGAGATCATCAGCCGTTGCTGCATTGCCCAAGACCTTGCTGGCGCGTGTGCCGTAGGCGTGCGCGAGGCGGTTGGCGTGGGACGGTGCGAGGAACGGATGATTGCGAACCAACTCGGCGCTCAGCGCCGCGACCGCGGAGACATCCATGTCGCCGCCGGGCAGCGGCGCCTTGCCGGTCCAGCCTTCCTGCGCTTTCGTACCGCGCAGATAGGGCGACAGCCGCTCCAGCGCCTCTTCGGAGAGCCGACGATAGGTGGTGATCTTGCCGCCATAGATCGACAGCAGCGGCGCACCGCCGGGCGTATCGAGCTCAAATACGTAGTCGCGGGTCGCGGCCTTGGCTTCGCTCGCACCGTCGTCATACAACGGTCGCACGCCGGAGTAATTCCAGACCACGTCCTCGGGCTTCACCGGCTTGGCAAGGTATTCGCTGGCGGAGGCGCAGAGATACTCGATCTCCTCGCGCGTCGCCTTCACCTCGGCCGGATCGCCGTCATAGTCGCGATCGGTGGTGCCGATCAGCGAGAAATCGTTCTGGTAGGGAATGACGAAGATGATGCGGCCGTCGGCATTCTGGAAGATGTAGGCGCGGTCGTGATCGTAGAGTTTCGGCACCACGATGTGCGAGCCCTGCACCAGCCGCACCTTGGCCCGCGCGTTGACGCCGGCGCCAGTCGCCAGCACCTGCTCGACCCAGGGACCGCCGGCGTTGACCAGCACGCGGGCCTTGATCGTCTCACGTGAACCGCTCGTCGTGTCCTCGACCGTGACGTGCCAGACCCCGTCGATCTGCCTGATCTCGACCGCGCGGGTGCGGGTGCGAATCTCGGCGCCGCGATCGGCGGCATCGCGCGCGGTCAGCGCCACCAGCCGCGCGTCGTCGACGAAGCAATCGGAATATTCAAAGCCCTTGGTGTAGCGCCCGGGGATCAGCGGCTTGCCGACCACGTCGCGGGTCAGATCGAGCGAGCGCGTCGCGGGCAACAGGTGCCGGCCGCCGATGTGGTCATAGAGGAAGAGGCCGAGCCGCAGCAGCCAGGCCGGGCGCAGACCCGCGTGGTGCGGCAAAACGAAACGCAGCGGGCGAATGATATGCGGCGCGATCTGCCAGAGAATCTCGCGCTCGATCAGCGCCTCGCGCACCAAACGAAACTCGTAATACTCGAGATAGCGCAGACCGCCATGCACGAGCTTGGTCGACCAGGACGACGTTCCGCTAGCCAAATCATTCATTTCACAGAGGAAAACAGAATTGCCCCGGCCCGCCGCATCGCGCGCGATTCCGCAGCCATTAACGCCGCCTCCAATGATGGCGAGGTCGTAAATTCGGTCCAAAGAACGCTTCCCCCGGCAACCGTTTTCGCTTTGACGGTTTTACTTTCGGATTGGAGTAGATCACAACCGAAAACGAAAGCAAAGTGAAAATGGGGAACTTTTGCTGGGGATTTTTTGGGCGAGGTGACTGCGGCAGGGGCAGCACGTTCGCGAATTTATCGCCATCACGCCGAACTCCTGCTGAACCCGTCACCCTGAGGAGCGCGTAGCGCGTCTCGAAGGGTCGACGGCCACCAGCGGGGCCGTCGACCCTTCGAGGCTCGCTCCGCTCGCACCTCAGGGTGACGGGGGGAGAGCTGTGCGTGCGGCTTCGTCGCGTTCAGCTGTCATGCCCCGCTTCAAGCGGGGCATCCAGTACGCCGTGGCGTCGCGAACGTCTCTGGAATACTGGATCGCCCGGTCGAGCCGGGCGACGACAGCGAGAGAGGAACTACGCGCTGCGCAGCGTCGCGGGTGCGGCGTCGGCGCCGTTGTCGTCGATATCGGCCTGCGGTTTGTCCATCGCGACCACCACCTCGATGCCGCGGCTGTGGCAGATGTTGGCGAGGCCTGCGGGCAGCGGCGAATCGGTGACGAACGTCTGGATCTGGCTCATATGGGCGATCCGCACCGGCGCGCTGCGGCGGAGTTTTGTCGCGTCCGACACCAGCATGACGTTGCGCGCATTGGCGATGATCGCCTGCGCCACCTGCACCTCGCGATAGTCGAAGTCGAGCAGCGCGCCCTCCTCGTCGATCGCCGACGCGCCGATGATCGCGTAATCGACCTTGAACTGGCCGATCAGCTGCGTCGCGGTCGAGCCGACCACGGCGCCGTCGGCACGGCGCACCGTGCCGCCGGCCACCACCACCTCGATGCGCGGATGGCGGTACAACAGCATCGCGACGTTGAGGTTGTTGGTGATGACCAAGAGGTCCTCATGCGAGGTCAGCGCGCTCGCGACCTCTTCCGTCGTGGTGCCGATATTGATGAACAGCGAGCAGCCGTTTGGAATGCGCGCGGCCGCGGCGGCGCCGATCGCCTTCTTCTCCTCGGCGGCGACGAAGCGGCGCGCCTCATAGGCGAGGTTCTCGACGCCCGAGGCGATGATCGCGCCGCCATGGATGCGGGTCAGCGACCGCTCGTCGCAGAGATCGTTGAGGTCCTTGCGGATGGTCTGCGCCGACACCTCAAACCGCTTGGCAAGGTCCTCGACCATGACCCGGCCGAATGCGCGTGCAATGTTGAGGATTTCAGTCTGGCGGTGGGAGAGTCCGGCCACGGCGGCCCCCTTGAAACGGCGAGTCGCCTATGGTGCGACCGATCGGCACTGACGTCAACGAGCAAGCATCGCCGGGGTTAGCGACTGCGTTGCAGCAAAGCGTCGAGGCGGTGCCTGCCGCCCTGGTCCTCACCAAGACATTTCCTCACCAAGACATGGCCGAAGCGACAATGCGAATCAATTCCGGATCATCGAATGCCGTTGCGCTGGCGACCGCGCCCGCCGCGAGCAGATCGGCATGACCGAGCCCGGTGCGCATCCCGATCGTCGCGATGCCCGCCGCCGTCGCGGACTGGATGCCGGAGCGCGAATCCTCGAACGCGAGCGAAGCCGAAGCCTGCGCGCCCGCAAGGCGCAGCCCCTCGAGATACGGCAATGGATGCGGCTTGCCGTGCGCCAGTTCATCGCCGATCACGACGGCCTTGAAACGGTGCGCGATGCCCAGTCCCGCGAGCAGCAGTTCGGCGTTCGGGCGCGGCGCGTTGGTCACCGCCACCATCGGCACGCCGGCGCGATCGGCCGCCTCGAGCAACGCCATCAATCCCGGCACCGGCACGATCTGGCCGGAGACCAGTTCGCGGAATATCCGCTCCTTCTCGCCGAGGATGCCGGCGCGGCGGCCGGCCGGCTCGTGGGCGAGGAAGCGCTCGCCGATCGACGCATTGGAGAAGCCTTGCAGCTCCTTGCCGAAGCGCGCGTGATCGAAGCTGTGTCCATGAGGGCCGAGCACCTGGTTGAACGCCGCCAGATGCAGCGGATCGGTGTCGGCAAGCGTGCCGTCAATATCGAACAGCAACGCCTTGTTTTGTGTCTGCGACGCCCGGCCTTGTGTCTGCGACATCCGAAAAAAACATTTCCATGAGTTCGGATGCATCAATACAGACTCTCGCGGCGCGCGCAAATGACGCGCCGCGTGGCTCCTGTCAGGAAGCAAGCTGCAGATCTTGCCCAGTGACAAGCCGTCGCGCCGCGCGCTCGGCCTCACGTGCGTTGCGGAAAACCTGGCCTTCGAGGGCGTGGAAGCGGTGCGAGGCGGCAAAGAACGCGTAACCACCGGTATCGCGCACCACGATACCCGCGGTCTGTGAACTCACTTCGATGACGTAGCAGTCAGACATTGTCGGCCTCGGTTTGATTCCGCGCCGACAACGGTGTCGCTGCCTGTTTGTTCCTCGATTTATTTGCGGCGCGAAGCGCAGCTTTTGCGATCAAACCGCGCTGCGGTCTCAGTTTCGACGCGTTTTCCCTCGCGCCGAATCAGCAGCGCCTTCGCGCGAAGGACCTCAAGTCGAAATCGTCGCACCGTCGCGCTGGATCGGTTGCGGATGGCCCTGCTCGTCGATCGAGACGTAAGTGAAATTGCCGTCGGTGACGAGGATCGACTGCTGCTCGCGGCGGCGCAGCACCCAGGCTTCGAGATGCACCGTGATCGAGGTGCGGCCGACGCGCACGAGATTGGCGTGCACCGAGACGAGATCGCCGACATAGACCGCCTTGCGGAAATTCATCGCCTCGATCGCGACCGTCACGGTGCGCGATTTCGCGACCTTCCCCGCAAACACGCCGCCGCCGAGATCCATCTGGCTGAGCAGCCAGCCGCCGAAGATATCGCCATTGGCGTTGGTGTCGGCCGGCATCGCCAGCGTGCGGATGCAGAGGTCGCCCTGCGGCTCGTTGCCGCTGATCGGCGGCGCGTGAACATGCGTTTCGGGCGCTTGGGTGTCGGTCACTTGCGAGTCGGTCACTTGAAGGTCTCCCAGCCTGCGTCGGGTGCGAAACGATCGCCGAATTTCTGCGTCAGTGCGCGCAGCGCGGATACGACGCTGTCGACGCCGCGGGTGCGCGCGTAGTTGAGCGGGCCGCCGCGGAACGGAGCATAGCCGGTGCCGAAGATCATCGCGCCGTCGACCATATCGGGGTCGTCGACGATGCCTTCGCGCAAGGCGGCGACGCAGACATTGGAGATCGGCAGCACCAGGCGGTCGATCATCTCGTCGCTGACTTTCGGTCCGGTGTCCGGCAGCGGCGCCTTCTCCGCCTTACCGTCCTTCCAGGTGTAGAAACCCTTGCCGGTCTTGCGGCCGAGCTCGCCCTTGGCGACCTTTTCGCGCAACCACGCCGGCGTCGGTGGCAGGGTGTCGCCGAACTTCGAGCGCAGCATGTCGCCGACGTCGAGGCAGATATCGAGGCCGACCTGGTCGGCGAGCTCGATCGGCCCCATCGGCATACCGAACTCGACGGCGGCCGCGTCGATCAGGCGCTGGTCGGTCTTCTCGTCCAGCATCATCATCGCTTCCAGCATGTAGGGCGTCAGCGCGCGGTTGACGAGGAAGCCCGGCGAGCTCTTCACCGGCAGCGGCAGGCGGTCGATGGCGCCGACAAAGGCGAGCGCCTCCTTGAGCATCGCGGCATCGGTGCCGTCATGGCTGACGACCTCGACGAGCTGCAGCCGCGATACCGGATTGAAGAAGTGCAGGCCGAGCAGCCGCTCCGGCCGTGCCAGCGTGGTGCGCAGATCCTGCAGCGGGATGCTCGACGTGTTGGTGGCGAGGATCGCGCCCTGCTTCATCTTCGGCTCGAGGCCGGCATAGACCTTCTGCTTCAGTTCGAGCTTTTCCGGCACCGCCTCGATGATCAGATCGGCGTTGCGGACGCCTTCGCCGTCCATGTCGGGGATCAGCCGGTCGAGCGCGTCGCGCTGGTCGATCTTCTTGCGCATGATCTTGCCGAACAGATCCGCGGCGCGCTTCATGGCGCCCGCGATCGGCTCGGCCTTCATGTCGGCGAGTGTGACGCGCATGTCCTGATTGGCGCACCAGGCCGCGATGTCGCCGCCCATCGCGCCGGCACCGATGACATGGACGTGCGCAACCTTGTTGCCAGGGCCTGCCGCCTTCTTCATCTGCTCGCGCAGGAAGAACACGCGGATCAGATTCTGTGCAGTCGGCGTCACCATCAGATTGGCAAACGAGGCCTTCTCCGCATTCAGCATCGCCGTGCGGTTGCCGGCGTGCTTCTCCCAGAGATCGATCAGCGCGTAGGGGGCGGGATAGTGCACACGCGGCGCGGCCTTCTCGGCCTCGCTGCGCATCCGCCAGGCGAGCAAGCCCCGGACCGGACCCAGATTGAGCAGCGCGTTGAGCACGCCGGGCTTGGCGCGCTTCAGCCGGCCGAACACCGCATCCTTCACCGCGTTGCGGACGTGGCGCTCCTGGGTGACGGCATCGACCAGACCGAGCGACTTCGCGCGCCGCGCGTCGATCGTCTTGCCGGTCAGCATCAAGGTCATCGCCTGCATCGGGTTGACCAGCTCGGTGAAGCGCACGGTGCCGCCGAGGCCGGGATGCAGGCCAAGCATCACCTCGGGGAAGCCGAATCTGGCATCGTCGATCGCGATCCGCATCTGGCAGGCCAGCGCGACCTCGAGGCCGCCGCCGAGACAGAAACCGTGGATCACCGCGACCGACGGCACGCGCAGTGCCTCGAGCCTATCGATCACCGCATGCGCACGGCCGATGTCGATCTCGACCGCCCGCGGGTCGCTGGCGCCGCGAAATTCATTGACGTCGGCACCGGCGATGAAGCCGCTTGCCTTGGCCGAGCGCACCACGAGGCCGGTCGGACGCTGGCTTTCCAGCGCAGAGACGATCGCATCGAGTTCCTCGAGCAGATCGGCGGACAGCGTATTTGCGCTGGTGCCGGCGCGGTCGAACAGCAGCCAGGCAATGCCGTCCTCGTCACGCGTCAGCTTGAAATTCTTGTAGGGGCTGTCGGCGGCCGGCTTCGGCCCGAGCTCGAGCACGCGGTCGGCGAGAACGTCCATGATCCGTGAATCCATGATCACACCGTCTCTATCAACATCGCGCCGCCTTGCCCGCCACCGATGCATTCGGTGGCGATGCCGCGCCTTGTGCCGAGCCGCTTCATCGCATTGACCAGATGCAGCACGATGCGGTTGCCGCTGGTGCCGACCGGATGGCCGAGGCTGATCGCGCCGCCGTCGACGTTCAACTTGGCGCGGTCGATCTCGCCGGCCGCGCCATCAAGTCCCAAAATCTCGCGGCAGAATGTCTCGTCGTTCCAGGCAGCAAGGCAACCCAGCACCTGGGTCGCAAAGGCCTCGTTCAGCTCCCAGGTCTCGACGTCCTGCAATGTCATTTCGTTGCGCTTGAGCAGTGCGCTCGCCGACAGCACCGGTCCGAGACCCATGATCGAGGGATCGAGCGCCGACCATTGGCTGTCGAGGATGACGGCCTTCGGCGTCAGCCCGTGCTTTGCCACGGCGGTCTCGGATGCCAGAATCACCCAGGACGCGCCGTCGGTGATCTGCGATGAATTGCCGGCGGTGACCTGGCCCCACGGGCGCTCGAACACCGGCCTCAGCTTTGCCAGCGTCTCGGCTGTCGAGTCCGGGCGGACGCCGTCGTCATGGTCGTAGAACTTGCCGTCGCGGGAGAACGCGGTCTCGACCTCGCCCTTGAGGAAACCTTGCTTCTGCGCGTTGGCGAGCCGCTGGTGGCTCTCGGCGGCGTAAGCGTCGGATTGCGCGCGGGTGATGCCGAAGAGGTGGCCGACCTTCTCGGCGGTTTGCCCCATGTTGAGCTCGGTGATCGGATCGGTCAGCCCGCGCTCCAGCCCTATGATCGGCTTGAAGTAGCTCGGCTTCACCTTCAACGCCGCGGCGATCTTGGCGCCTAAGCCCTTGGCGCCGGCAAAGCCGGCAAACCAGCGTACGCCGGAATTGGGCCAGACCAACGGCGCGTGGCTCAGCGCCTCGGCGCCGCCGGCGAGGATCAAATCGGAGATACCCTCGCGGATATAGCGATAGCCGGTATCGATCGACTGCATGCCGGAGCCGCAATTGATCTGCACCGTGAAGGCGACCATTCGCTCGCCCATGCCGAGCCGGAGCGCCGCAACCCGCGCCGGGTTCATCTCGTCGGCGATCACGTTGACGCAGCCGAGGATGACCTGGTCGAAAGCGGTGGGCGCGAAAGGCTGCCGCGCCAGCAGCGGCCGGCCGCATTGCACGGCGAGATCGACCGGGGTGAACGGGCCGGGACCGGAGCGCGCCTTCAGGAACGGCGTCCGGCTGCCGTCGACGATAAAGACTGGTCGCGCCATCAGCTCGCCGCCCTCTGCTCACCCAGCTCCTGGAAGAACTGATGCACGTCGGCGGTTTTCTTGTAAATCGGGGACAGCGCCTCCGGCGCAAAATCATCGACCTCGATGACCTTGGCGACGGCCTCCTGGGCGGCGGCGAGCTTCTCGCCGTCGGCCTCGGTGATGACGCCTTTCTTGACCGCGTCCTTCCAGTCATGCAACCGCGCCGCGCGCAGCTGCTTGGCCGCATCCTCGGACTCGCTAACGAGACGGAAGGCCTTTTCCAGCCGCGCAATGCCGCCGTCATCCTCGACAAAGGCGAGGTCCGGCGTCAGGCGGTCGCGTGCCACTGAGGGCGACAGCACGAGCTGCGCGCAGAGATGCACGACACGGTCCGACGGGCCGGTGACGCGCGCGCCGAACGGCTGGATCAGGAATTTCAGCAGCCACGCCACCGGGCGGCTCGGCAGATTGGCAAGGATCTCCGCAAAGCGGTTCTCGATGGTCTTGAAGCCGGATGCCATGCACCATTCGAGCGCGGGAAGATCCTCCTTCTGCCGGCCCTCGTCCTGCCAGCGCTTCAGCGCGGCCGAGAGCAAATACAGCTCGGAGAGGATGTCGCCGAACCGCGCCGAGAGCATCTCCTTGCGCTTCAGTGCGCCGCCGAGCGTGAGCAGCGCCATGTCGGCGCACAGCGCGAACGCCGACGAATAGCGCGAGAGCTGGCGATAGAACTCGGTGGCATCGCCTGCATCCGGCGCCGGTGCGAACAGGCCAAAGGTCCAGCTGCGGCCCCAGGCGCGGAACATGGTCGCAAAGCTGTGGCCGACATGCTTCCAGAATGCGATGTCGAACGCGGTGAGCCCCTTGTCGCGATCGGTCTCGCTGAGCGCGTTCATCTCCTGCAACAGGTAAGGATGCGCGCGGATCGCGCCCTGCCCGAACACGATCAGATTGCGGGTCAGGATATTGGCGCCCTCGACCGTGATGCCGACCGGCACCGAGCGGTAGAGCCCGCCGAGGTAGTTCTGCGGGCCGTCGATCACGGCCTTGCCACCGTGGATGTCCATGGCGTCGTCGATCGCGATCCGCATCCGCTCGGTGGCGTGCAGCTTCATGATCCCCGAGATGACGGCAGGGTGATGCCCCTCGTTCAACGCGGCGCAGGTCAGCCGGCGCGCGGCGTCGAGCAGATAGGCGGTGCCGGCGATACGCGCGAGCGGCTCCTCGATGCCCTCGAACTTGGAAATAGAAATGCCGAACTGCTCGCGGATGCGGGCGTAGGCGCCGGTGGTGCGCGCCGCATAGGCGGCACCTGCGGCCGACAGCGACGGCAGCGAGATGCCGCGACCGGCGGCGAGCGCCGTCATCAGCATCTTCCAGCCTTGGCCGAGCCGCTCCTGGCCGCCGATGATGTAGTCGAGCGGGATAAAGACGTCCTTGCCCCAGTTCGGGCCATTCTGGAACACCTGCATCGCCGGCAGATGGCGATGACCGATCGAGACGCCGGGCAGATGGGTCGGGATCAGCGCAACTGTGATGCCGAGCTCTTCCTCGCTGCCGACCAGGTGATCGGGATCATAGGCTTTGAAGGCGAGGCCGAGCAGCGTCGCAACTGGCCCCAGCGTGATGTAGCGCTTGTGCCAGTTGAGCTTCAGCCCGATCACCTCGCGGCCTTCGAAATTGCCCTTGCAGATGATGCCGCTGTCGATCATCGAGGCGGCGTCCGAGCCGGCCTCCGGGCTGGTCAGCCCGAAGCAGGGAATGTCCTGGCCCGCGGCGAGGCGCGGCAGCCATCTGTCCTGCTGCTCCTTGGTGCCGAAGCGCATCAGCAGCTCGCCCGGCCCGAGCGAGTTCGGCACCATCACGGTGACGGCCGCGGTCAGCGAGCGCGAGGAGATCTTGCGCACCACTTCCGAATGCGCATAAGGCGAGAAGCCGAGCCCGCCGAACTCCCGGGGGATGATCATGCCGAAGAATTTCTTGGCCTTGATGAAGCTCCACACCTCGGGCGGCAGATCGCGCCATTCCCAATTGATCTTCCACTCGTCGAGCATTGCGCAGAGCTCGTCGACCGGACCGTGCATGAAGGCGTTCTCCTCGTCGGTCAATTTGGCCGGCGCGAACGCCAGCAGTTTCGACCAGTCGGGATTGCCGGTGAAGAGATCGGCGTCCCACCAGACGTCGCCGGCTTCCAACGCCTCGCGTTCGGTGTCCGACATGGTCGGCAGCACGCCACGCGCCCAGGAGAAGATCGGTTTTGTCACATAGTCGCGGCGGAAGCTCATGGTGGGGTCCTCATGAAACGGCAGCGCGGATGGGTGATCCTATCGGAAAGTGCCGTTCACCGGTGAACACTTCGCTGTTCAAATAAAGCGAAATTGACGCGGCCAAGCCGCCGTTTGTTAACGGCAGGCCGCGCGTTCAGTTCCGAAAGCTAAGGTGTGACAAACGGGTAGCGGGGGGCGCCGGCGGAGCCGCACCGGCGCCCTGCTCCCGCGCGCTAGGCCGGCCCCGCACCCTGGGTCGCGGTATAGACCGCGTAGAGCGACTGGCTTGCGGCCATGAACAGGCGATTGCGCTTGGGGCCGCCGAAGGTGATGTTGCCGCAGACCTCGGGCAGCCGGATGCGGCCGAGCAGCTTGCCTTCCGGCGACCAGCACGTCACGCCGTTGTAGCCGACCGCGCGGCCGGCATTGCTCGAGCACCAGACATTGCCGTTGACGTCGCAGCGGATGCCGTCCGGTCCGCACTTCACGCCGTCGATCGTGAAATCGCTGAACCGCTTGCCGTTCGAGAGCTTGTTGTCGGCGCCGACATCGAACACGAAGACGTCGCCCTTGCCGCCGGCGCCGGTGTCGCCGGGTCCCTTGCCGGTCGAGACGACGTAGAGCTTCTTGTAATCCGGTGAGAAGCAGATGCCGTTCGGATCCGGCACCTGGTCCTCGGTCACCACGACATCGACGCGGCCCGAGGGATCGATGCGATAGCAATTGGTCGGCAGTTCGCGCTTGGCCGGCACGAAGCCCGCCGGCTGGCCGATCCGCGGATTGAGCTTGCCGGCGGAATTGCCCGGTCCGCCGGCCGCGTCAGGCTCGCCCTCGTAGAGCTGGCCGCCATAGGGCGGATCCGTGAACCAATAACTGCCGTCCGGATGCGCGACGATGTCGTTCGGCGAGTTCAGCCGCTTGCCTTGATAGTTATCGGCCAGCACGGTCGCAGTGCCGTCATTCTCGTAGCGCGTCACCCGGCGGGTGAGATGTTCGCAGGACAGCTGGCGGCCCTGGAAGTCGAACGAGTTGCCGTTCGAGTAGTTCGACGGCATGCGGAACACGCTGACATGACCGTCATCCTCCGACCAGCGCATCTGCCGGTTGTTCGGAATGTCGCTCCACAGGAGATAGCGGCCCTGCGAGCTCCAGGCCGGGCCTTCCGCCCATAGCACACCCGTGAAGAGGCGCTTGATCGAGGTGTTGGGCTGGGCAAGGTCGTTGAAGGACGGATCGACCGCGATGATGTCGGGGTCCCAGAAATAGGTGGTCGGCGCACCCCGCGGACTGAAGTCGCGCGGCGGGCTGGTGATGGTTGTCGGCGGTCCGACCGGCGCGGGCGCGTTCTGGGCCAGCGCGCTGCCGACGCCGGCTGCGGCAGCGGCCGCCCCCACCGCCAATCCCTGGACAAGCGTTCGTCGTGAAACGTTCGGATCGCGCCGCTCTTCTGTTGGATTGCTCCGCGGTTGGCGTGTCATCGCATCCTCCCACTCTGTTGGCCGGCCGTTGATCCGGCCTGGCGCGCGGGAGGTTAGACTGCTCGCTCGGAGGTTGCGAGTGACGGTTTTTCATCACTGCGGGCGGAAATTTCACATTGTTGTGGTTCCCGCTCCGGTCATTGCGAGGAGCGAAGCGACGAAGCAATCCATCCATCCCCGTGCGGAGAGATGGATTGCTTCGCTTCGCTCGCAATGACGGCTAGACGGACAACATCAATCCGGCCGGATCATCTCGAACATGTTTTCCGGTTTGATCTCGAAATAGTCCCCTCTCCGGCCGGCGCGGACGATCGGGTGGGCGAGACCGGTCTGATAGACGCCGTCCTTGATGAAGGCCTTGTCGATGTGAACGGCGACGACCTCGCCGAGCGTCAGCCAGGCCTCGGCCTTCTTGCCGTCCGCCCCCTGGAGCTGGATGATCTGGCTCACCTTGCATTCGAACGACACCGGGCTCTCGGCGACGCGCGGCACGTTGACGAGCTTGCCGGCGACCTGCGTCAGCCCTGCGAGCTTGAACTCGTCGACATCGCGCGCGACATGCGCCGCGGTCGCGTTCATGTGCTTGGCGAGATCCATTGTCGCCAGGTTCCAGACGAACTCGCCGGTATCCTTGATATTGGCGACGCTGTCCTTCCAGTTGGTGGAGGAGAAGCCGATGATCGGCGGGGTGTAGCAGAAGGCGTTGAAGAAGCTGTAGGGCGCGAGGTTGACGTTGCCGCCCGCATCACGCGAGGAGATCCAGCCGATCGGCCGCGGCGCCACGATGGCGTTGAACGGGTCGTGCTTCAGGCCGTGGCCGTTCTTCGGCTCGTAGAAATGCAGGTCTTTGGCGGTCACGCGGGGCCCCTCTCACGGTAGCCCGGATGGAGCGCAGCGCAGTCCGGGACTCGTCTCACAAGTGGAAGCATTCCCGGATTACGCCGCGCTCCATCCGGGCTACAAACTCGCTTCGCTTGCAATGCGGGAAGAGTCAACTGACGAAAACGTCAGGCCCGGCAGCTCAATTGGCGCGGGTGCGCGGCGACAAGCCGGCGATCACGAAATCGATCATCTGGTCGATGGTCGGGCCCGGCTTGGTGGCGCATTGGGCGATCATCTGCGGATGGAAGAACCGCATCATCGCCGTGCAGGCGCACAGCGCGGCGAGCTCCAGGTCCTGGACCTCGAATTCGCGCGAGGCCACGCCCTGCGCGATCACCTCGCCGATGATCTGGCCGATCAGCTCCATATGGGCGACGCAGACGTCCCAGTCCTCCTGCATCGCGATCTCGACCATCTCGTGCAGCTTGGAATCGCCGACATAGCGCTCGGTGTTCATGCGATTGATGGTCGTCATCATCTGGCGCAAGCGCGTCGCAGCCGGCCCTTCCGACCGGGCGATCCGCTGCGCCTCGATCTCGACCTCGCCCATCAGGCCGCGCGCCACGCCCTCGTGGATCGACTTCTTCGAATCGAAGAACCGATACACGTTGGCGGGGCTCATCCGCAGCTCTTTGGCGATGTCGGCGACCGTGGTCTTCTGGTAGCCGATCTGCCGGAACAAGCGCTCCGCCACCACGAGAATCCGCTCGCGGGTGTCGGTTTCGCTATGTTCCGAGATCAGTGTCATGTTGGCCTGCTCAATCTTCAATTATTCGGCCGCCTCAGCAAGTGGAAATGCGAGTTGTCCTTTTCCCGCATGCTGCGGCGCAGTATCGGCTTGCGCGGGACCGCTTTCGTCCAGGGTCTTGCGGAACCAGAGGGCGTAAAGGCCCGGCAGATACAGCAAGGTCAGGAAAGTCGCAACAAACAAACCGCCCATGATGGTGATCGCCATCGGGCCCCAGAACGCCGAGCGCGACAGCGGGATCATGGCGAGGATCGCCGCGAGCGCGGTCAACACCACCGGCCGGGCGCGGCGGACGGTGGCCTCGACGATCGCCTCCCGCCGGGTCAGGCCGGACGCCACATCGCTCTCGATCTGATCGACCAGGATCACCGCGTTGCGCATGATCATGCCGGCGAGTGCGATCAGGCCGAGCAGCGCCACGAAGCCGAACGGCTGGTTGGCGACGTTCAATCCGAGCGAGGCCCCGACGATGCCGAGCGGCGCGGTCAGGAACACCAGGGTCAGGCGCGAGAAGCTCTGCAGCTGGATCATCAAGAGCGTCAGCATCACCATCACCATCACGGGGAAGAGGATGAAGATCGACGCATTGCCCTTGGCGGATTCCTCGAACGCCCCGCCCGGCTCGATCCGGTAGGCCGGCTCGAGATGGGCCTGGATGTCCTTCAGCTTCGGCGCGATCTGGTTGGTGACGTCGGGCGCCTGCACGCCGTCGACGACGTCGGAGCGCACGGTGATCGCCATGTCGCGGTTGCGCCGCCACAGGATCGGCTCCTCATGCGCATATTCGATCTTGGCGATCTGCTGCAGCGGCACCGCCACGCCGTTGCGCGTGGTGATGGTGAGATCGCCGACGCGGCCGAGATCGAGCCGCTCGGACGGCACCGCACGGGCAACCACGCCGACCTTTTCGATGCCGTCGCGGATCGTGGTGACCGGCGCGCCCGTGATCAGCATCGCCAGCGCCTGCGAGACATCCTGCGGGGTCAGGCCGAGCGCGCGCGCCCGATCCTGGTCGACGGCGAGCTTCAGGTAGGGCGACTGCTCGTTCCAGTCGAGCTGGACGTCCTTGACGTTCTTGTTCTGGCGCATCACCTCGCGCACCTGGTAGGCGATGTCGCGCACCTTGTTGGCATCGGGTCCGATCACCCGGAACTGGACCGGGAAGCCGACCGGCGGACCGAAGTTGAAGCGGTCGACCCGGACCCGCGCCTCGTTGAGCGCGCCGTCGGCGGCGGCCTGCTCGATCTTGGCCTTGACGCGCTCGCGCGCCTCGACGTTCTTGGCGAGGATGACGATCTCGGCAAAGGCCTCGTTCGGCAACTGCGGGTTGAGGCCGAGCCAGAAGCGCGGCGAGCCCTGGCCGACATAGGCGGTGTAGGTCGCGATATCCTGATCGTCCTTCAACAGCCCTTCGGCCTGCTTGACGGCCTTTTCAGTCACGTTGAAGGCGGTGCCTTCGGGCAAACGGAGCTGCAGGAACAGCTCGGGCCGCTCCGACAGCGGGAAGAACTGCTGCTGGACGTGGCCGAACCCGACGATCGCGGCGGCGAACACGCCGACGGTCGCCACCACCACCTTGATGCGGTGATCGACGCACCACTGCACGACGCTGCGCAAGGCCCGATACATCCGCGTCTCGTAGATCGCGTGCGGATCGTGGTTCTGGTGCACCTTGATGTTGGGCAGCAGCTTGACGCCGATATAGGGCGTGAAGATCACCGCGACGAACCAGGAGGCGACGAGCGCAATCGCCACGATCCAGAAGATGCCGCCGGCATATTCGCCGACCGCCGAATTGGCAAAGCCGATGGGGAGGAAGCCAGCGGCTGTGACCAGCGTCCCCGTGAGCATCGGAAACGCAGTAGATTCCCAGGCAAAGGACGCCGCCTTCATGCGGTCCCAGCCCTGTTCCATTTTTACCACCATCATCTCGACCGCGATGATGGCGTCGTCGACCAGAAGACCGAGCGCAATGATCAGCGCGCCGAGCGTGATGCGGTGCAGATCGAGCGACATCGCGTTCATCACGATGAAGACGATGCCGAGCACCAGCGGCACCGACAGCGCCACCACGATGCCGGTGCGCCAGCCGAGCGCGACAAAGGAGACGAACAGCACGATCGCGAGCGCCTCGACGAAGGAGTGCACGAACTCGCCGACGGCGTGCTCGACCACCTTGGGCTGGTCGGCGATCTGCTGGACATTGATGCCCTGCGGCACCGCCTTCATGAACTCGGCGGTCGCCTGCTGGACCTCCTTGCCGAGCTCGAGGATGTTGGCGCCCTTGGCGGTGACGACGCCGATGCCGAGCGCGGGCTTGCCTTCCTGACGCACCCTGAAGCTCGGCGGATCGACATAGCCGTGGCTGACGGTCGCGATATCGCCGAGCCGGAACACGCGACCGTTGCTCTCGACCGGCGTCTCGGCAACCGCCTTGACGCCGTCAAGCGCGCCGGTGACGCGCAGCGGGACACGCTGCGACGAGGTCTCGACCGTGCCGGCCGGGGTGACATTGTTCTGCTTGGCGAGCGAATCGAACAGCGCCTGCGGCGTGATGCCGAGGGTCGCCAGCTTGGCGTGCGAGAACTCGACGAAGATGCGCTCGTCCTGGGTGCCGTAAAGGTCGATCTTGGTGACGCCGGGCACCTTCAGCAGGCGCTGGCGAAAACCTTCCGCAACCTTCTTGAGCTGCGCGTAATCCGCACCGTCGCCGGTCATCATATAGAGGATCGAATCGACGTCGGAGAACTCGTCGTTGACCACGGGGCCGAGGATGCCGGAGGGCAGCTCGCCCTGCACGTCGACCAGCTTCTTGCGGATGAGATAGAAGAGATAGGGCACGTCCTTCGGCGAGGTCGAATCCTTGAAGGAGACCTGCATCGCGGTAAAGCCCGGCTTGGAATAGGTCTGCACCTTGTCGAAGAACGGCAGCTCCTGCAACTTCTTCTCGATGGGATCGGCGACCTGCATCTGCATTTCCTGCGAGGTCGCGCCCGGCCACATCACCGAGACGTTCACCACCTTGACGGTGAAGAACGGATCCTCGGCGCGGCCGAGCTTCTGATAGGAGAAGAAGCCGGCGGCGCCGAGAATGATCATCAGGAACAGCACCAGCGTCGGATGGCTGACCGCCCAGGCCGAAAGGTTGAAGCGCTTCATCGAACTCTCCAAGTCCCTGAACCGATTTCGCTGCACCCGTCATTGCGAGGAGCGTCAGCGACGAAGCAATCCACACTTGTTTTGCGGCGAGATGGATTGCTTCGCTTCGCTCGCAATGACGGACGATTGATTAGAACGACAGCGACGAGACGACCCGGACCTTCTGGCTCGGATCGAGTTTCTGCACGCCGAGGGCGACCACCTTGGCGCCATCGTCGACGCCACCGGAGATCACGACGTTGTTGCTCTCATAGGCCTTCACCTTGACCGGCTTCAGCGCGACCTCGCCCTTGTCGTCGACGATGTAGAGCGAGGGATCGCCGCCCTGGCTGTACAGCGCCGACAGCGGCAGTTTCGCCACCCGCTCGGTCGCCTTGTCGGCCAGGGTCAGCGTTGCGGTCATGCCGAGCGAGACGGCCTCGTCGGCGTCGGGCAACGAGAATTTTGCGAGATAGGTGCGGGTGGCGGGATCGGCCTGCGGCGCAACCTCGCGCAGCTTCGCGGCATAGGTCTTCTTGGCATCCGACCACAGCGTCACCGTGGCAACGCCCGACCTGGCACGAGCAAGAAGCGTCTCGGGGATCGCGACGACAGCTTCCTTCTCGCCAAGTCGGGCGACACGGATCGAGGCCTGGCCCGCGGCAACCACCTGGCCGGGCTCGATCATGGTCGCTGTGACGACACCCCTCGTGTCGGCCACCAGCGTTGCATAAGAGAGGGAATTCTTGGTCAGTTCGACCGAGCGCTCGGCGCGGTTCAGCCGCGCGCGCGCCTCGTCGCCGGCGGCCTTGGCGGAATCGAGCGCCGCATCGGTGGTCCAGCCCTTGACCTTCAGATCCTTGGCGCGCTGCTCGGCGGCCGCGGCCTGCGCCAGCACGCCGGTGGCGGCGCGGAACTCTGCCTCCGCCTGCTCGGCCTGCAGCTTCAGGTCGACCTCGTCGAGGGTGGCCAAGGGCTGGTCGACGTCGACTGTCTGTCCGACCTCGACCAGCCGCTTGGCCACCTTGCCGGCGACCCGAAAGCCCATATCGGCTTCGATACGGGGCTTGATGGTGCCGACAAAGCTGCGCTCGGGCGTTTCGGCCTCGTAATGGACGGTCGCCACCAGAACGGGGCGTCCCGGATCGGCGTTTTCGGCCGCCTTGTCGTTGCAGCCGGTCAGCGCGAACACCGCGAAAGCCAGCGCTGCTCCGGTCAAGAGCCTGTAATAGCTCGACAAAACGGAACGAACGAACATCTGAAATCTCCATCAGGCTGACGACTGATGAAGAGTATCGATTTATCACTGATGAATGTCAATATTCGTCAGCAGTAACCAATTCGTGAGGACGGTAGTAATTAACGTGGGGTTAGGCGGGGGAATTCTGGAAATTGCGTAGCCCGGATGGAGCGCAGCTAAATCCGGGGACGGTCTGCACACGGAGCCCCCGGATTGCGCTGCGCTCCATCCGGGCTACGGCGGCAGTGCGTGCTGGCGGGATCCGTAGGATGGGTAGAGCGCAGCGAAACCCATCAACTCGCCACGGACAAAGAACGATGGGTTTCGCTTCGCTCTACCCATCCTACGCGGCAACGCAGCCGTTATCGCTACTTCGCGCTCGCGAACTCGGTCTTGGTTTCGTGGCTGCCGAGGAAGACCAGCAGGCCGGCCGCCAGCGGCAGCAGCGACAGCACCAGAAGGCCGGTCGACGTGCTGCCGGTCGCTTCCTTCACCCAGCCGATCAGATAGGGCCCGAGGAAACCTGCGAGGTTGCCGATCGAATTGATCAGCGCGATCGCACCGGCGGCGGCGGTGCCTGACAGCCAGGCGGTCGGCAGCGTCCAGAACACCGCGAAGGTGCAGAACACGCCGATCGCGGCGACCGTCAGCACCACCATGGTCATGGTCGGATCGGTGATGTAGCTGGAGACGGCGAGCGCCAGCGCCGTGAGCAACAGCGGCGCGCCGACATGAAACACGCGCTCCCGCGTGGCGTCGGAACGGCGCGCCCACAGGATCATCGCGACGGTGCCGACCGCATAGGGGATCGCGGTGACGAAGCCGGTCTGCGCGTTGGTGAGGCCGAACGCCTTGACGATCTGCGGCAGCCAGAACTGCATGCCGTAGAGCGCAGCGACGAAGCCGAAATAGATCGCGCTGAGCGCGAGCACCTTCGGCGAAGACAGCGCCCCGAACAGCGTGAAGTGCTTCGCCGCCTGCTTGGCCGCGATCTCGGCATCGAGCTTCGCCTTCAGCCACGCCTTCTGCTCACCCGAGAGCCAATCGGCCCTCTCCGGCCGGTCGGTGAGATAGAACCAGGTGACGATGCCGAGCAGCACCGAGGGGATGCCCTCGATGACAAACAGCCACTGCCAGCCCTTCAGCCCCATGACCCCGTCGAGCCCGAGCAGAAGACCCGAGATCGGCGCGCCGATCGCCGTCGAGACCGGGACGGCAATCGCGAAGGCGGCGAGGAAGCGCGCGCGATACTCGGCCGGATACCAATAGGTGAGATAGAGGATGATGCCGGGGAAGAAGCCGGCCTCGGCGACGCCGAGGAAGAAGCGCAACGCGTAGAAGCTGTGCTCGTCATAGACCGCCGCCATCAAGGCCGAGAGGATGCCCCAGCTCACCATGATGCGGGCAATCCACTTGCTGGCGCCGAATCGCTCGAGCGCCAGATTGCTCGGCACCTCGAAGATGAAATAGCCGATGAAGAAGATGCCGGCGCCGAACGAGAACACAAGCGGCGAGAACTTCAGCTCGCTGTTCATGGTCAGCGCGGCGAAGCTGAGATTGACGCGGTCGAGGTAGGAGAAGAAGTAGGCCAGGATCAGGAACGGGATCAGCCGCCAGGAGATCGCGCGGATCGTCGACGTCTCGATCTCGCTGCGGGCGCCGCGATCAGCAGCGGTTGCGGTCTGGCTCATCTGTTTCCCCCAAAGCTATTGCTTGCCTTGAGGATTATTGGCTGGCCCGGCCTTGAGCAATGGCAAAAACTCATAGCACACAGGCCAGATGAGGCCATCGAGCATTTCCGAGGCGTCATTGCGAGTCAGTCTTACTCCGCGAGCTGGAAACGCTCGAAGCGGTCGAGCTCCTCCTCGATGCGGCGCTTCAGTTCCTTGCGCGCCGCCTGCTTCTTGCCATTGCCGACCCAGCTCCATTTCTGCATCAGGAGCTTCCGATTCTGCCGGTCGGTCTTCAGGTCGAGGGCGGCAACGATGTCGTCGCCGACCAGCACCGGCAGCGCGAAATAGCCGAACAGGCGCTTCTCCTTCGGCACATAGGCCTCGAAGCGATGGCCGTAGCCGAAGAACAGCTCGGTACGCTTGCGCTGGATGATCAGGGGATCGAACGGCGAGAGGATGTGAACCAGAGCGGGATCACCCTCGCCGGTCTCCTCCAGCACCTCGGGCCGGGCCCAATGCTCCTGCTTGACGGCCCCGTCGAGCGCGATCCGAACCAGCTCCTTGCGGCGCACCCTCGCCTCGATCAGGCCGCGCACCGCCTTCTTGCTCGGCGCGTCGAGATGGCAGATCGAGTCCAGGCTGACGATGCCCTGCGAGCGCAGCGCGCGGTCGAGCAGATAGGCTGTTCTGGCCGAGGCCGGTGCGGGCTTCGGCGGCTTGTCCCAGCCGAAATGCCTGGTCATCAGCTCGTAGGTCTTCAGCATGCCGGAACGCTCGCTGATCGTGACCACGCCGCCATAGAAGGCGAGTTGCAGCGCTCGCTTGGAGGGTTTGCGGCTCTGCCAGAGATGCTCCTTCTCGGTCAGCACGTCGTCTTCGATGTCGCGGATCGTCAGCGGACCGCCACGCAGCAACCGCATGACCTTGCGGGTATCCGACGGCGTCACCGACGAGAACCATTTGTGGCCCTCGCGCTTATGCGCCTTCATCGCCGGCAGGAAGATATTGATATCCTTGGACGGCACGTAGGACAGCGCGTGGGTCCAGTATTCGAAGACGCTCTTGTCCTCGCTCTGCGCCTGCTTGAGGTCGGCGCGGCGGTAGTCCGGAATCCGGGTGAACAGGATGTGGTGATGGCAGCGCTCGATCACGTTGATGGTGTCGATCTGCACATAGCCGAGATGATCGACTGCGGCCGCGACGGCTGACGCACCCTCCCCGAACGGCGCCGTTGTATCGAGCCGTTGCGCGCGCAGCCAGATATGGCGGGCGGCGGCATTGTTCAGGGATAAGGGTTCGGCGGCGCGGGGCATTGCCCAGGCAATGTAGTGAGATTCGCGCTGCTGTGGAGAGCCGCGCGAGGCAAATCAGCCGTGCATGGTCATCGGGATGAGCGCTTCGGCCGGCTACTGCGATCCAACAGCCCGCCGCAACCAGGGCACGTCCGCCAGCGCGGCATCCAGCGCCGCGCCTTCCTCATGAAAGACCCGGGACGAATGACCGCCAACCGGAAACCAGCCGCGGCCGTCTTCCACGTCCCGCCGATATTCTTCGAAGCCGATCGTCCCTTCCGGGCGAACGAAGATATCGACGCAGCGCGAGGCGCCTTCGCCGTTGATCGAGCGGAGGACGCGATTGACGTGGGCCAAGATGCTCTCCTCTCCGTCGTTTGCCCCTGGCTGATACGGGACAGGGCCCGGCATATTCAACTGTGACCTAAATCACATTCCCGGCTTTGAACCGGTCCTAGGTTCCCAGCATCAAAACGATAGCAGCCGGATGGCTGGCCTGACATTTAAGGACGAAAACCATGACCCGCTCCTTTTCCCTGTCTCTTTTGACGATCGGCGCTGCGCTGTCGATGACGGCGGGCGTCGCACTGGCCGGCAGCGACACCGTTCCGGCCGCCCAGATCCTCAATGCGCTGAAGCCGAAGTCGGCCACGCGCGGCCTCTCCGCCGGCACCCAGGTCGACCCGGCCGCTTCGGCCAAGGAGGCGAGCTTCCTCAACACCGTTCGCAACCGGCAGACCCGCTCGCTGTCATTGGGCGAACGCCAGGAGATCGCCGACATCGCCGCCAACAAGCCGAAGATCGATCTTGAGATTCACTTCGACTACAATTCGGCTGAGATCGCCAAGGGCTCAACCCAGGCGGTGCAGGAGCTCGGCAAGGCGCTGTCGGATGCCAGCATGAAGGGCTCGACCTTCGTCGTCGCCGGCCACACCGACGCGATCGGCAGCGAGGCCTATAACCAGGATCTCTCGGAGCGCCGCGCCGACACCATCAAGACCTATCTGGTCGAGCATTACGGGCTGAACGGCTCCGATCTGGTGACCGTCGGCTACGGCAAGACCCGGCCGAAGGATCCGAACGCGCCGATGGACCCGACCAACCGCCGCGTGCAGGTCGTCAACATGGATACCAAGACAGCTTCGCAGTAATCTCCCCAACTTCCGATCCGCTTGCCACGCCCGGCAGGCGGATCGATTGTTTTCAGAGAGATTCAAATCCAGCTCTGGAACAGCATCAGCCGATTGAAGGTCGCCATCGACGTCCCGATGGCGGCAACCGTGATCGGCAGCATCGCGATGAAGCCCGCGCATCCGACCGCCACGAAGGTCCACAACAGCCAGCGCGGCACGCCCTTGCGCGTCATGGCGTAGACCAGCACGAAGCTCGCGGTGGTCGCAGCCGGCAGGTAGTAATAGTTGAAACCGAGCGTGCGCGGCAGCAGCGCCCAGGCGAGATACGGGCCGAGATAGAACGCAAGCACCAGAAACGCATCGCGGCTGCGGGTCACGATCCAGTCGCGCAGCGCGACGATCAGCGCGATCAACGCCGGCCACAAGATCAGCGGATTGCCGAGAAACACGATCGCGGCAAATCTATCGTCGCCGGCCTTCTCGAACAGGTACCAGACCGGACGCACCAGCAACGGCCAGGACGGCCATGAGCTCATATAGGTGTGGCCCGCGATCGCGGTCGTGGTGTTGTCGGCAAAGATGCGGCGCTGTGCCTCGACGAGATCGGTGAGCGAGAAGCCGTACAGCGGCACGAAGCTCGCGAGATAGATGGCCGCCGGGATCAGCACGAAACAACCGATGAAGTGGGGAAGACGGAAGTCCGGCCACAGGTCCGGCCGGTACCAGTCGTCCGCATTGGCGTCGGCGAAGCGCGTGCGCCAGCCCTGCATCAGGCGGATCACCACGACGATCGCGATGCAGGTCGCGAGCATGAACAGCCCGCTCCATTTGCAGGCGCAGGCGAGCCCTGCGAATACGCCCGTCAGCACGAAGGCAGACTGCGGCCGCTTTTGCCTGAAGCCGTGGATGAAGGCGGCGATCGCGAACAGGCAGAAGGCGAGCGCGAAAATATCCAGCATCGCAATCCGCGCCTGCACGAACAGCATCTGGTTGAAGAAGGCGAGCAGCACGGCCGCAATGGCGCGCTCCTGCGAGGCGAACAGCGCGAGGGCGCCGAGATAGACGGCGACCAGCGCGAGCGCACCGAACAACGCCGCGGGATAGCGCCATCCGAGCGGCCCGTCACCGAATGCCTTGATCGACAGCGCGATGATCTCCTTGGCGAGCGGCGGATGCATCGGGTTGAGGATCGGGCCCTCGACCACCGGCAACAGCATCTGGCGCGCCGCCGGCACGTAATGCACCTCATCGAAATAGAGCTTGTCCGGTGTGGTGATCCCGAGCAGCAGCACGACATGGGCGACGATGAAGATGATGGCCGCGACGATCGTCGTGCGCGTGGCGGGACGCCGCAGAACAGAAGGAGATTTGGATTCGATGATCAAAGGGCGAGCACGCTGCGAGGGGAACCAGTGTGAGCGAAGTGTGAGCTACGACGGCCGCGAGTGTGATGTATGTGACGAATGTGATCAGATCTCACGTTGATGTCCGCAGCCGCGAGCATTTTCGAATCCATCGACACTCACCATCCGGCGCAACTCAACACGGCTTGTGACAATTATACAATATCAGCTGCGTCCGCGATCCGGTACGATGAGAGGGTTAAGTCGATCGGTATTGCAATGAATTCGCGCCACAGCTTTTTCTCCGTACTTGCATTCGGTCTTGCGATCGCACTGACGGCTCATCCCGTTCAGGCGCAAACGCGCGTCGGCGAAGCGGCCATGGTGAAGAACGAGGTCGTCCGCGTTGCGACCGCGACCACGCCGATCAATGTCGGCGACGCGCTGCTGCGCGACGAGACGGTGCGCACCGGCCTCGAGAGCGCCGCGCGGCTGGTGATGGCCGACAGCACCAACCTGTCGCTCGGACCGAACGCTTCGCTCAAGCTCGATCGCACCGTGTTCGACGACGAGCATCATTATCGCGATGTTGCGATCCGCCTGACCTCGGGAGCGTTCCGCTTCGTCACCGGCCACTCCAACAAGGCCGCCTACACGATCACCACGCCGCTTGCGACCATCGGCGTCCGCGGCACGGTGCTCGACATCCTGTCGCAACGCGGCAAGACCACCGTGGTGTTGCAGGAAGGCGCATCGACGGTGTGTACGTCGAACCGGCAATGCATCGATCTGACGCAGCCCGGCGACACCGCGATCATCACCTCGAGCGGCGGCCACACCACGATCCACAAGACCAACAACCCGCCCTGGACCTTTGCCGCGACCTGCACCCAGGCCGCGGGCCTGTGCACCGTCACCCAGTTCGCAGACGCGTCACCGGTGACGCCGCCGGTCGACGACCCGACCGGCATGTTGTGCGGGCGGTGAGTATGGTGCGGCGAATCCATGATTTGATCCTGCCGGCGGCGCTGACAATGGCGCTCTCGCTCGCGATGCTGCATGCACTGGCTGCGCCGGCCCAGGCTCAATCTCCGACGCCGGGCTGCAATTCGAATTCCGATAACAACCTGTCGGCGTCGACGAACTGTACATCGACCCCCACGCCGACGCCGACACCTACCGCCACACCATCGCCGACGCCGACACCCACGCCGACTCCAACGCCCAGCCCGTCGCCGACACCGATCACCGGCGCGCCGTCGAGCGGCAGTTCGATCAACAACCTCGCCGACCAGCGCTTCAACCAGATGATCACCAACCGCGTGCTTGGATCGGTGCTGCTTGGCGTCAACGAGCAGGTCAATTGCGACGACTGCATCAGCGCCTTCGGCTCGGCCGGCTCGTTCTCGGCCGGCATCCATGGCCGCAAGACCATTACGCCGAATTTGTCGCTGCTTGCCGGCATCGCCTACACGCAATATGGCGAGGGCGGCTACAACGTCACCAGCGCGCCGATCGGCGCCTTCGCGCTGCGCTACGACTTCGTCGACTGGGGCTCGTCGCGGCCGTTCTTCGATATCGGCGCCATCCTCTCGCCATCGGAGAAGGTGCGCTACACCCGCAGCTACACGACCAGCCTCGGCCCGGTGTCGGTTACCGGCCAGACCTCGAGCGAGAATTACGGCGTGTATGGACGCGCGGGCTGGATCAGCCGGTTGTCGGCGCGTGATGAGGTCGCGGCTTCGGTCGAGGTCTGGCAGCTATGGCAGCGGGTCAAGGGCTACAGCGATCCTGCGATTGCCTTCAATCCGTTCGACGCCACCATCGCCGACGGCACCGATCGCACCAGCCTGGTCAAGATCGGCGGCCAGTGGACGCATCTGTTCGGATCGAACATCGAAACCAACATCAATGGCGGCTGGGTACAATCCTTCGCCACCCATTCCGGCATCGTCGCCACCGTCACCGGCGATGGCACCATCGTGCCGACGATCGGCAACCAGGGCTGGTTCGAATATGGCGGCCGCGTCGGCTTCCGCATCACCAAGGGCTGGATCGCCGACCTCTTCCTCAACGGCACCGCCGGACCGCAGCCGGTCGGCAACACGCTTCACGGCGGCGTGGGCTTGCGGATCAGTTATTAGGACGAGGCCGCTGGTCCGGATCCGCACCGTCGAGCAACCGGATCAGCGCCAGCAGCGACGTGAAGAACATGGTGAACACCATGATCACGACGGTCGCGCCACGAATATCCTGCAAGCGCCAGGACTGGCCCGCGAGGTCGACGATGTCACCGGACTGTCCCAATATCCATGGCACGACATGCGTGATGCCGCCGCAGACATAGAACAGGATGCCGATGAGGCGCAGCTTGCGATCGCCGACCTGATCGGGCCTGACCGGATCGTTGCGACGATGCAGGTACAGGGCAAAGCCCTGGAAGAACAGCCATGAGGTCAACAGCCAGCCGAAGAAATTCGACGGCGGCACACCGAACACGGCTCCGCCCTCGTGCCAGATCCAGGCTTTGGCGATCGTCGAGCTGGGAGGGTCGACCACCAGATCCCACTGCGCGGTGACGAACGCCGCGACCACAGGCAGGACCACCAGGTTGAACCGGCGATCCAGCCGACGGTCGGCCCCGCCGAGCAAGGTCGCGGCAACGATCCAGGAGAAATAGCCTGCAGCGAACCACATCGGGCCGACGACGAACGGGATACGCCCGACATTCGGAAGACCAGCTCCGATCTCGAAATGATATCGGCCGAACGGGAATCCGGTGGTGACACCGATATTCTCCATGACGAATCCAACCGCGACGCTCATCGCGAAGAAAACGAGGGCGGCCCGCGATCCATAGGAGATGACGGCGTGCACGATTCCGCACGCAACGAACAGCGCCGCAAGCAGCTGCGCCATCGGCGTCGGGTTCCAGGAGAAGCCGATGCCTGCCGCAAGGATGGCCGCGACGGCCGGCCAGATCACCAGGTCTACCTTCGATGCAAACGAAGAACCGTCAGTCCGCTCGCGCATCACCTGCCCCACGCCATCGCCGCGCATGTCTACCGATCGACGGTAGTCAATCGGTTCGGTGGCGACAAGCCGCCGGCAGCAAGCGCGCCGACGGCGAATTGCAGGCTGGGCCCCTCATGATCAAAAGCGCGGAGAGCTACCGTGTCACAACGGTCCGCCGGCGACGAGACTACGTCAATCGTTGTCCCAATAGCCGTCCGAGTAGCCTTCCCGGTACCCGGATCGATAACCGTAGTCATATCCGCCCGGATATTCGTCGCCGTATTCGTACACGTGACGATGGTAGTGGACGACAGGGGGCGGCGAATAATACTCCCGCTCGTAGACATAGGCCGGAGCCGCACCAGCGGCCATGGTGGAGCCCAACAGGGCGCCCACGGCCAGGCCGCCGACGATGCCGGCAGCTACTGCATCTCCCCGCCGGCCACCTGCCGTGGCTTCGCTCGACGCAAGACATCCCACGGCGATCACCGCCATGGTCGCAAAAACAGCTGTTCGTTTCATTGAAGCAGATCCTTATTCGCATTCAACAACCGCGCCCGCCCCCCGGCAGCGATCGACAGCGCCCCGCTAGAACGTGACGAGCTCCTTGAGCTCGCTCCTGACGTATCGCGGCACAACCCGTCGGGCCACGAAATCATTCCAATCCTTGAACTTCGACTTTGCTCTCGCATCTGTGATCGCAGTGACGCCACGCACGCTGAGGTGCGGAAGCTTCACCAGCTCGCTGACAGGAGCGGTGTTGAGGTTGATCTTGTCGGCACGACTGACCGACGCGCGTGTTGCGGGGGCCGGGTGAGTTGAACCGGTCGTTGATGGAGATGTCTGTGCGACCGCGGTGGCGCCGATGATGCCGCAAACGCCGAGGCTGATGCAAACCAACCTGATAAGCATGGACCGCTATCCTTCGTGATATGACGCCCTTGACCCCGCCGCCGATAAAGCGGGGGCCGATTACCGCAAGATTACGCGCACGATCGTCACGGCGGCGTTCCGGGATGAGCTTGATCAACGCATCAAGACGAAGAGCTTTGCTGCTCCATGATGCACCAGCATGTTGGCACCTGGATCGATCGTCTGCGGCACATTTCCCGGCGGCTGATTTTCCGGCCGTGCGAGATCCGGCTCCGCGCGGCGCGGCGGATCTGTTTGCGGAGAGACATGTCCTCCGCCCTGACCGGCATCGTTGACGAGACTTGGCGGTGCATCGTCTGGCTCACGACGCGGCGCCACCAGGAATGCAACGAGGTTTCGCTTGACGCCTGGAATTCCGAACAGGCTCGATTGAACGGAAAACTCGCGTTTGACATAGCGTCCGGCATGGGCCGCCATTCGCGCGGTCCATTCAAGGCAATCGTCCTGGTCATCGAAACAGAGCGTCGCCCAGCCGCGCTCCGGCGTCAGCTCGCGAGGCAATGCCAATGTATATTGATAGGCGTAAGGATCGCCATAATGCGGGTGATCGGAGCTGTAGAACGCCACCGCGACCCCGAGGCTGTCGTTGCCGCCGACGATCGACAGCGGCGTGCCCATCTGCTCATGCCACAGCCGGGTGAGCTTCTCTGCGGCCTGGTGATAGACGTTTCGCCCTTCCTCATAGCCGTAGCTGTTGCGGTAGAGGGCATGGGCCGGGGCTGCCAGCACGGCGGCGACGATCGCTATGCCGGCAACCAGCAGCGCTGCATTCACCGTGTAGAACCGCTCGATCGGGTAACGCGTGCTGCACACGACGGGCACGGCGAACAGGAACAATCCTTGAAGCGCCCATAGCGACGGCAAGTCGGTGCCGAGCAAGATCGACGTGATGAAAGGAAGCGCGATCGCACCGATCGCGACATGGCCGAGCAGCTTCAGGTTAGGATCCGCCGCGGCAAGATCCCGAGGGAGGCGCTTTATGCGATACCCTGTTATCATCACCCACGTCACAGCGGACACACTCGTCGCCGCGGCCAGGCCCAGCAGGAAATTGACGGCATCCCGCAGCGACGAAGGAAAACCGGCCCCAACATGCGTCGCGGCATAGCGGACAGGCTCTGCGCCTGTGGTGGCCAGCCAGTGCAGATGCGGGGATAGCGCAATCAGCCCGACGGCAGTGGAGATCCAGGGCGAACTGGACGTGAGATAGGCTCGCCGCAAGGGATGGATGATGGCCGCCAATGCGAAGCTCGCGATCAGAAAGATCGAATAGTACTTGCCCAGCATTGCAAGCGACGCCGCGACACCCGCAGCAATCGCCCAGAGCGGCGCCCTGGTTTCAAAGGCGCGCAGGAAGCAATAGGTTGCAAGCGGCCAGACCGCGAGCA
>DASVOL010000679.1:0-9176 GCA_036383375.1 Bradyrhizobium sp.
TCCTGGAAGGCGTCGTTGCCGATCAGGTGGGTCGGCACCTGGCCGGTGATGCAGACCAGCGGGATCGAATCCATCAGCGCGTCGGTCAGCGGCGTCACCATGTTGGTGGCACCGGGCCCCGACGTCACCAGCACCACGCCGGGCTTGCCGGTCGAGCGGGCATAGCCCTCGGCGGCATGGCCGGCACCCTGCTCGTGGCGGACCAGGATGTGCTCGACTTCGCTCTGCTGGAAAATCTCGTCGTAGATCGGAAGCACCGCGCCGCCGGGATAGCCGAAGACATGCTGCACGCCGTGATCGATGAGCGCGCGCACGATCATCGCGGCGCCGGTCATCTGATTGGGATCGTGGCTCTTGTCGGTCATGGTTCGCTCCGGATGCGCTTGTTTTTGCGCGGCTTTTGTCAGTTCTCGTCAGTTCTGTTTCGGGCAATAAAAAGGGGCCCCAGAGGCCCCATGCACACCGCCCGAATTTGGATGGCCGCTAGCCATCCCCGGCGGTGTGCCTGGGTACGACGGCGATAAGGAGTTTGGTAATAATATTGCGCACGAGACGACCCAGTCTTCCCAAAGGTTGCGCGAACATAGCGGCCAAAGCCCGAATGTCAAGGCAAGGCAAGCAAATTCGCGATTTTTGAAGTGTAACGGGGTTCCGACCGTTCGGCGAGTGTTTTTGCGCGGCGCAACGCGCATGGCAGACGGGCGCGCGGCGGCGCCGGACCGGCAGCCCGGATGGAGCGCAGCGAAATCAGGGCTACGGGATGAGGCTCTCCAGCCGCTCCCTCGCCGCCTCTGGTGCGACCCATTCGAATTCCAGGAGCTGGTGGCGAAACCAGGTGAACTGGCGCTTGGCGTAGTGGCGGGTGTCGGCCCGGCCGATCTCGGCGGCCTGCTCCCGGCTGATCTCCCCCTTGAGGTGCCGGATCAGCGCCGGGACGCCATGGGCCTTCATGGCCGGCAGCAGCGGATCGAGCCCGCGCGCCGCCAGCGCCGCGACCTCGTCGAGCGCGCCGGCATCGAGCATCGCGCCGAACCGCGCGTCGATCCGCGCATAGAGCTGTTCGCGCTCCGGCGCCAGAAACAGCGCGTGGAATCGGCCCGGCGGCAGCAGCGGCGGCAGGCCATCGCGATGCCAGTCCGGCAGCCGGCGGCCGGTGGCCTCGACGACTTCGAGCGCCCGCGCGATGCGGGTGCGGTCACGCGGCTTCAGACGTTCGGCCGACACCGGATCGCGCGCCGCAAGCTCGGCATGCAGCGCCTCGACCCCGTGCTGCTCCAGCCGCGCGCGCACGCCGTCGCGCACATCAGGGGGGATCGGCGGCACCGCCGACAGGCCGCGCGTCAGCGCCTTGAAATAGAGGCCCGAGCCGCCGATGAAGATCGGCAGGCGTCGCTGCGCACGCGCCTCGCCCAGCACTTTTGCCGCGTCAGTCACCCAGGCCCCCGCGGAGAAATTCACGCCGGCGTCGACATGGCCATAGAGCCGGTGCGGAACCTGTGCCTCCTCGGCGGCCGTCGGCCGCGCCGTGATGATCCGGAGGTCGCGATAGACCTGCATGGAATCGGTGTTGATCACGAGCCCGCCTGTCCGCTGCGCAAGCGCGAGCGCCAGCGCCGACTTGCCGCTGGCGGTCGGCCCTGCGATAAGCACTGCCTTGTCCAACAATCCTGAATGCGCCTGCATGTCCCTCGTTGCCACGCTGATCTGCAATCCTGCAAGCCCCGCACTCGACTCCACCATCGTCGACGGTGCGCGGGCCGTGCTGCCCTCACCGGGCCCGGCGCAGTGGCTGTTCAACGAGGTCGCCGTCGACATTCCGTTCGAGAGCCAGAATTCGAGCGGAGACGCCGGCAGGGACGAGATCAAGGCGATCGAGGAGCGGCTGCGCCAGGCCCGCGGCGACCTGCCGATCGACATTGTCGTGCAGCCTCGGCTCGGCCGGCGCAAGAAGCTTTTTCTGGCCGACATGGATTCGACCATGATCGGCCAGGAATGCATCGACGAGCTCGCCGACTTCGCCGGGCTGAAGGCCCATGTCGCAGCCATCACCGAGCGCGCGATGCGCGGCGAGATCGAGTTCGAGTCCGCGCTGCGCGAGCGGGTGGCGCTGCTCAAGGGCCTGCCGGTCGGCGTCGTCGACGAGGTGCTGGAGAAGCGCATCACCCCGACGCCGGGCGGCCGCGCGCTGGTCATGACGATGCGCGCGCACGGCGCCTATACCTGCCTGATCTCCGGCGGCTTCACCCTGTTCACCAAGGTGGTCGCGGAGAAGATCGGCTTCCAGGAGAACCGCGCCAACCAGCTGCAGGTCGCGGACGGCAAGCTGACCGGCGAAGTGGTCGAGCCGATCCTCGGCCGCGCCACCAAGCTCGCGACCCTGGTCGAGCTGACCGAATCCTTCGACCTCGACGACATCGACACGCTGGTCACGGGCGATGGCGCCAACGATCTCGGCATGATCCAGGCCGCGGGGCTCGGCGTCGCCTATCACGCCAAGCCCGCGGTCGCAGCCGCCGCGGCGGCGCGGATCGATCACGGCGACCTCACCGCGCTGTTGTATGCGCAGGGTTACCGGCGGGATGAGTTCGTCGAGAGCTAGCTGATCACTGGCTCGTCATGCCCCGGCTTGACCCGGGCATCCATTTCACTTCGCAAAGCTTCGTCGCGTGATGGATTGCCGGGTCAAGCCCGGCAATGACCACACTCTTACTGCACGCCGAGCGCCACAAACCGCAGTTCGCCGTCGCCGTTGGAGACCAGCAGCAGCACGGACTTCTTGCCGTCCTTCTTCAGCTGGTCGAGACGCTTCTTGATATCGGCGGCGCTGGACACCGCCTCCTGCGCCACCTCGACGATGACGTCGCCGGCCGACAAACGCTTCTCGGCAGCATCGGAGTTGCTGTCGACGCCGGTGACGATGACGCCCTTCACGCTGTCCTTGATCTTGTACTTGGTGCGCAGATCCTTGCTCAGCGCCGCAAGATCGAGACCGAGCGCCTTCTGGGTCACCGGCTTCTCGGCGGTGTCGTCCTTGGGCTTGGCATTGGCCTGCTGAGCCTTGTCGTTGTCCTCGAGCCGGCCGAGCGTGACCTTGCGGGTCTCTTCATTGCCCTTGCGGATGATGACGACGTCGACCTCCTTGCCGACCGCGGTGTCGGCGACGATGCGCGACAGGTCCTTCGGATCCTTGACGTCCTTGCCGTCGAACTTGACGACGACGTCGCCCGGCTCGATGCCGGCCGGCTTGGCCGGGCCCTTGTCGTCAATGCCGGCAACCAGCGCGCCGCGCGCCGGCTTGATGTTGAGGCTGTCGGCGATCTCGTCGGTAACCTGCTGGATGCGCACGCCGAGCCAGCCGCGGCGCAACTCGCCGAACTTCTGCAGCTGGTCGACGACGCCCGCCACCGTCTTCGACGGCACGGCGAAGCCGAGACCGATCGAGCCGCCGGTCGGGGAGATGATCAGCGTGTTGACGCCGATCACCTCGCCATCGAGGTTGAACAGCGGACCGCCGGAATTGCCGCGGTTGATGGCCGCGTCGGTCTGGATGTAGCTGTCGTACGGGCCCTGGCTGATGTCGCGGTTCTTGGCCGAGACGATGCCTGCCGTCACCGTGCCGCCGAGGCTGAACGGGTTGCCGATCGCGACCACCCAATCGCCGAGGCGGATCTTGTCGCTGTCGCCGAACTTCACCGAGGTGAGCGGCTTCGGCGGCTTGAACTTCAGGACCGCGAGGTCGGTCTTCTTGTCGACGCCGACCAGCTCGGCCTTGATCTTGGTGCCGTCGTTGAGGATGACGTTGATCTCGTCGGCGTCGGCGATGACGTGGTTGTTGGTGACGACGATACCCGCGGTGTCGACGATGAAGCCGGAGCCGAGGGAGTTGGTCTTGCGCGGCTGGAACTCGCCGCTCTTGTCGCCGCTCTTGCCGGGCGGACCGCGGCGGTTCTTGAAGAAATCGTCGAAGAATTCCTCGAACGGCGAGCCGGGCGGCAATTGCGGCATCGTCCGGTCCTTGGCCTCGATCGTCTGCGACGTCGAGATGTTGACGACGGCGTCGATCACCTTCTCGGCGATGTCGGCGATGCCCTCGGGGCCGCGTGCGGACGCCGGAACAGAGCTCAGCATGCTCGCAGCACCGATCGAGATCGCAGCTCCCATCATGCGGAGGCGGCGGCTCAGGGCTGGTCTGGCAGCGATCATGTCGGAGTTTCTCCAGGCAAACGGGTTCAAATTAGCTGGTTATAGAGTGCGCCCGAACGGGCATATGGCGCAAGCATCTCAGCCGGGCATTTCGGCGAAAAACCGGCCGCACGAGGCTCACGATTATGTTCATTCCGGCGCGATCTGCGCGATGGAACAAGCTTCAGCGCCGCACCACCCAGATCAGGATCAGTCCCGCAACCGCCGAACCGATGCCGACGATGCGCAGGATGTTGTCGGGCGTGGCCAGCGCGCTCTTCATCGCGCGGCGCATCCAGGCGGGGCTTGCCGCAAACAGGATGCCTTCGAGCACGAACAGGATTCCCAACCCGATGAGGAAGTCGCCGAACGCTATGGACTTCATCGGATGGCAGCCTCCCGCTCGATGCTTGTTGTTGTTGAGCGGCGGCGACGCGGTATCCGCATCGCCGCCAAGTCTTGACTCAAGTCGTGATGTTTAGTCGTGACTTTACTGTTTCGGCGCGGCGGCCGCCTCAGGCCCCTTGCCGTTCGCATTGCCGAAGTATCTGAAGAATTCCGAGTCCGGCCGCAACAGGAAACGCGTGTCGCCGGAACGCAGGCTGTTCTCATAGGCCGTCATCGAGCGATAGAACGCGAAGAAGTCCTTGTCCTTGCCGTAGGCCTCGGCGAACAGGCGGTTGCGCTCGGCATCGCCAGCACCGCGGGTTTGTTCCGCGGCCGAGTTCGCCTCGGCGACGATCACGGTTGCTTCGCGGTCGGCCTTGGAGCGGATCTCCTGCGCCTTCTGGTCGCCCTGGGCGCGGAACTCGGCCGCTTCGCGCTGACGCTCGGACTTCATCCGGTCGTACACCGCCTGGCTGTTCTGCTCCGGCAGGTCGGCGCGGCGGATCCGGACGTCGACGACCTCGATGCCGTAGCCGTCGGCCTCCTTGTCGAGTTGCTCGCGAATCCGTGCCATCAGCTTCTCGCGCTCGTCGCGCACCACCGTGATGAAGTTGACCTCGCCGAGCACGCGGCGCAGTGCCGCGTTGAGCAGCGTGGTCAGCTGCAGGTTGGCAGCCTGGATCGAGCCGACGCTGGTGTAGTAGCGCAGCGCATTCTTGATGCGATAGCGCGCGAAGGCATCGACCACCAGCCGCTTCTGGTCGGAGGCGATCACTTCCTGCGACGGGTTTTCGAGATCGAGGATGCGCTTGTCGATGTTGATCACCGAATTCCACGGCGCCTTGAAGTGCAGGCCGGGATCGGTGACGACCTCAACCGGCTCGCCGAACCGCAAGACGATGGTCTGCTCGGTCTGCGCCACGGTGAACATCGAGCTGTAGCCGACGGCGAGCACGATGAAGAGGACGATCAGGGACACAATGCCGGTGACAGGGGACCTCATCGGGTGGCTCCCTGCTGCTGACCGGTCGTGGCCGGTGCTGCTGCCGGACGCCGCGGCGTCAGTTCTCCGAGCGGAAGGTAGGGCACGATGTTCTGGCCCTGGCCGCCGTCATAGACGAGCTTCTCGGAGCTGCCGAGCACGCGTTCCATGGTCTCCAGATAGATGCGCTCGCGCGTCACTTCGGGTGCCTTCTTGTACTCATCATAGACTTTCAGGAAGCGTGCGCTCTGGCCCTTGGCCTCGGCGACCGCCTGCTCCTTGTAGCCTTCGGCCGCCTGCTGGATCTGCGCGGACCGACCGCGCGCTTCCGGCACGATCCGGTTGGCGTAGGTCTGCGCCTCGTTCTGCTTGCGCTCGAGGTCGGAGCGCGCCGCCTGCACGTCGCGGAATGCGTCGATCACCTGCGCCGGCGGATCGACCTTCTGCATCTGCACCTGGGTGATCTGGATGCCCGCGCTGTAGTTGTCGAGCGTCTTCTGCATCAGCTCCTGGACGTTCTGCTCGGTGACGTTGCGCGCCCCGGTCAGGATCGGCTGGATCTGCGAGCGCCCGATCACCTCACGCATCGCGCTCTCGGCAACCGCCTTCACGGTGCCTTCGGGATTCTGGATGTTGAACAGATAGGCGCCGGCCCCGCCGGGCTTGATCCGCCACAACACGGTGAAGTCGACGTCGACGATGTTCTCGTCGCCGGTCAGCATCAGGCTCTCTTCCGGCACGTCGCGCATGGTGCGACCGCGCCGTGCGGGATCGTCGATCAGGGTCATGCCGATAGAGATCGTGTTGACGCGCAGCGCCTTCGGCAGCAGCACCGTCTCGATCGGATACGGCAGGTGATAGCGCAGGCCCGGCTGCGCGTCGCGGACGTATTTGCCGAAGCGCAGCACGACGCCGAGCTCTTCGGACTGGACGCGGAAGATCCCGGTGGCGAACCAGATCGCCAGCGCGGCGACCAGCACCAACGCGATGCCCATGCCGCTGAAATGACCGCCGGGCAGCCACTGCTGCAGCCGGTCCTGGCCGCGCCGCAGCAGATCCTCAAGATCCGGCGGTCTCGGCCCGGCTGACTGCGGACCGGTGCCCCATGGTCCTTTCGGACCCGAGCCCCATGGCCCCCCGCCTTGATTTTTCCACGGCATCAAACATCTCCTCGACAAGTCCGGACGGGACGCCCGGCCTCGAATGTCCGGCCCGGTTATAGGGGACCGCTCAGGCCCTTACAACGCAAGCTTCCTGGCCCGACGAGCTATGCGCCGGGGCATAATTGTCAATGCAAACATTGGTTAACCCCGGCCGCGCCGACGATATGTCACATAGGAGAAGTCGACGCTGTCATCCGGGCCTGCCGGATTTCGCACGCGCGCGACCTCCTCCCACGCCTTCGTGTCGATTTTGTCGAACCGTGTATCGCCGTCCGGCCGGGCGTGAACCTCGGTGATCTCAAGCCGGTCGGCTATGCCCATCCACTGCGCATAGATTTCAGCGCCACCGATGATTGCAATTTCAGTGGCGAAACGCCGCAGCGCGTCACCAAGCGCAATTGCGTGGGCGTTCTCGAACGAATTGGTGACGATGGCGCCGCGCGCACGGTAGTTCACATCGCGCGTCACCACGATGTTGGTGCGTCCCGGCAGCGGCCTGGGCAGGGATTCGAAGGTCTTGCGTCCCATCACGATGGGCTTGTTCAGCGTGATCGCCTTGAGGCGTCGCAGATCGGATTTGAGCCGCCAAGGAATGGCGTTGTCCTTCCCGATCACGCCGTTCTCGGCAACGGCGACGACGAGCACGATCTCCATCAGCGCGCTCCTTGCGCGAGCGCCGACAGCGCCTCGCCGGAGACGCGGCAAATCGTCCACTCGTCCATCATCTCGGCGCCGAGCGATTTGTAGAACGCGATCGACGGCGCGTTCCAGTCGAGCACCGCCCATTGCAGGCGCGACCAGCCATTGGCGAGGCATTGCTTGGCCAGATGCACCAACAGCGCCTTGCCGATGCCCTTGCCGCGCAGCGCCGGACGCACGAACAGATCCTCGAGATAGATGCCGTGGCGGCCGGCGAAGGTCGAGAAGTTGACGAACCAGACCGCGAAGCCGGCCGGCTCGCCGTTCCATTCCGCGATGTCGCAAGTGAGCCGCGGGTTGGCGCCGAACAGCGCGTCGGCAATATCGGCCTCGGTGGCGTGGACCTCGTGCAAAAGCTTTTCGTAGTCGGCGAGCTCGCGGACCAGCGAGAACACCAGTCCGGCCTCATCGGGCCGCGCGCGGCGGATGGAGAGCGACATCAGACCGCGACTTCAGCCTTGATGTGCGGATGCGGGTCGTAACCCTCGAGTTTGAAGTCCTCGTAGCGGAACGCGAAGATATCCTTCACGTCGGGATTGATCGCCAGCGTCGGCAACGGCCGCGTCGGCCGCGTCAATTGCAGCCGCGCCTGCTCGAGGTGGTTCGAGTAGAGATGTGCGTCGCCGAGCGAGTGCACGAAGTCGCCGGGCTTGAGGCCTGTCACCTGCGCGACCATCATGGTCAAGAGCGCGTAAGAGGCGATGTTGAAGGGCACACCGAGGAAGACGTCGCCGGAGCGCTGATAGAGCTGGCAGGACAATTTGCCGTTCGCGACATAGAACTGGAACAGGCAGTGGCACGGCGGCAGCGCCATCTTGTCGACCTCGGCCGGATTCCAGGCGCTGACGATCAGCCGCCGCGAGTCCGGATTGCGTTTGATCATCTCGATCACGTTCGTGATCTGGTCGATGCTGCGGCCGTCGGGCGCAGGCCACGAGCGCCCTTGCGAGCCGTAGACCGGGCCGAGATCGCCATTGGCGTCGGCCCATTCGTCCCAGATCGTGACGCCGTGCTCGTGCAGATATTTGACGTTGGTGTCGCCCTTCAGGAACCAGAGCAGCTCGTGCACGATCGCCTTCAGCGGCAACCGCTTGGTCGTCAGCATGGGAAATCCGGCCTGCAGATCGAAGCGCATTTGATGGCCGAACACGGACAGCGTGCCGGTGCCGGTGCGGTCGTGCTTCTCCGCGCCATCGGCGAGAATGCGCTCAAGCAGGTCGTGATACTGGTTCATGGGGTGCCTTTTTCGAAGACGCGAATTTAGCCATCGATAGCCGCGATTCGTGCCCCCGCCGGGCGATTATACAGGGAAAAGTGTGGGTTTGCCCGCAAACAGCAAGGGCGCATATGCGCTCAAATGAAGCCCGCAAAGCCCAGAACGCCGCCGGCCAGCAACAGCCAGAGCGGATTGAGCCTGGTGGTGCAGGCGAGCATGGCCACTGCCAGCGTGAGAACGACCGCCGGCCAGGTCCGGTCCGCAGCCTCTGCCACAATCAATGCCGAGGCAGCCATCAGCCCGATCGAAAGCGGGACGAGGGCGGCCTGAATGATGGACGGCCAGCGCGAGGTGCTGACGCGGCGGAGCCAGCGGCTCACGACATAGGCGAGTGCCGCGGTCGGCACGCACATTACAAGCGTGGCGACCAGCGCACCGCCAAGGCCCGCGACCGCGTAGCCGATCAAGGTCACGATCAAGACGTTCGGCCCCGGCGAGAGCTGGGCGATGGCGTAGAGGTCGGCGAACTGCCGGTCGGTGATCCAGT
>DASVOL010000680.1:0-5907 GCA_036383375.1 Bradyrhizobium sp.
TCGTCCCGATCCATCCCGTCCCCCCAAGCTCGCAGCCCGGTCCAGGCCGCCCCGCGCCCCGGGACGGTCTGTCGGTTCAGGGATGACGCACAATTCGGGACGGAAAAATGGCTGCAATGCGTCAGTGGCGGGCGATCGCGAACTGATAGATCGTGATCAGCACCTCGAACAGGATCAGGAAGACGATGATCAGCTCCAGCCGCAATGAGCGGCTGGTGTCGATGATATCGGTCAGCACCTGCGCGGTCTCGGCCACGACGGCGAGCTTGCGGTTCAGCGATTCCGCGCGCTCCTTCAATTCGTACTCGTCCTCGAGCCGGGCATAGAGCCGCTCGAGATGCGGCTTGTCCCAGAGGATGTCGGGCTTCTCCGACACTTCGACCGGGCCCGCCACGCGATGCCGCACCAACAGCGCGTTGCCGATGTGCTTGAGGATCGCGACGCGGCCGCCTCGGACCTGGCCGCCCTTGGCAAGCTCGCGCGCCAACGGCTCGGTGGTGTCGAAGACCGCCCGGACCTCGCGTTCATGCCGCGCCAGCACCACGCTCTTGGCCAGCGCTTCGCCGACCAGGATCAGCCGCTCCGGCGACAGGCTCTGCAGATAAATCGGGCCGCCCGGTGGAATCTGGTCCTCCTTCTCGGCGGCGAGCTCGATGATCGCGATCTCCTCCTCGCGCCGCGTGAACAGACCGGTCATGCGCGACTGCAGGCTGCGCAGGAATTCATCCTCCTCCAGCGCGTTGAGGCCGATCAGGACGACGACGCCATAGCGGAACAGGATCGCCACGCCATTGTCGTTGACGCGAAACGCCAGCGGCGTGGTGGCCAGCACGTCGCCGCGCTCGAGACCGGACGTGTTGATGCGGTCCGCGACGAAGAAGGCGCGGGCGGTGGTCCGGGGTCCGCCGAGCGGTGAATTGGGGGCCTGGGTCATGAAGTTCCGGACTGCGAGGACTTAAGCTGCGATCGAGAGCAACCGCGTACCGGCCTGCTCGCGAAGCTGTTCTGCTGGAGGTGACCTTATCACGGTCCGTTTTGGGATCACACGCCGGGACAGGCGCGTTTCCCGCGCGTGTTGACGGCATTTCCCGGTAGCCTATGGTGCCCCCCATGAACGAGACAACCGACACCAAACCGAAGGCCGGCGCGATCATCGTGCCGGTGACGCTGTTCGAGCAGAACTGCACCATCATCTGGCACGAGCCGACCAAGAAGGCCGTGGTGATCGATCCCGGCGGGGACGTGGCGAAGATCCAGGCCGCGATCAAGCAGACCGGCGTGACGGTCGAGAAGATCTGGCTGACCCACGGCCATATCGACCATGTCGGCGGCGCCGCCGATCTGCGCGATGCGCTGCAGGTCAAGATCGAGGGCCCGCATATCGCGGACAAATATCTGCTCGACAACGTGGTCTCGAGCGGCGAGCGCTTCGGCATGACCGGGGTGCGCAATTTCGGCCCCGACCGCTGGCTCGACGAGGGCGATCAGGTTTCGATCGGCGACCTCACCTTCGACATCCTGCACTGCCCCGGCCATTCACCTGGAAGCGTGGTGTTCTTCAACAAGGAGCTGCGCTTCGCCCATGTCGGCGACGTGCTGTTCGCCGGCTCGGTCGGGCGCACCGACCTGCCCGGTGGCAGCCATCCCGAACTGATCAAGTCGATCAAGGATAAGCTGCTGCCGCTCGGCGACGATGTCGGCTTCATCTGCGGCCACGGCGCCGGATCGAGCATCGGCCAGGAGCGGATGACGAACCCGTTCCTGACCGGCGAGATGTAACTACTTCATCAGACCTGCGGCGGTCAGCGCCCGCGTGATGACGGCGCCGACGTCGACACCCTTGCTCCGCCGCTTGCGCGGCCGGTCGCTCTTGCGGCCGGATGCGGGCTCGGGCTCGGCCGCGGGCACCGCGATCGTCATCGAGATCGTGTCGGCGCGCTCCCGCGGGATTCCGGTCGGCGCGATGTGCGGCTGACGGACCTTGTCGGTCAGACCGAAGAAGCTCGCGATATGATAGGACGAGGAGATTCCGGCCTCGATCAGGAACGCGCCCTCCACGCCATAGCGCTCGTCATTGTCCGCCAGCCCGAGCGGCGTGCCATGCGCCATGTCGGTGATGCTGAACGATTCGACCAGCGTTTCGCCGTCGGCATTCCACCAGACCTCGCGCGGATGGCCGTCGACATCCGCCTTCGACATCGCAGCCTGCGGCAGGCCGTGCACGTCGAGCCACTGCCGGACGATCGCATCGGCATTGCCGGGATGCACCGTGCGGTCAGCGCTGCCGTGCCACACCGAAATCCGCGGCCAGGCGCCGCTGTGCGTGGACGCGTTGCGGACCAGACCGCCGAGTTCGGGCGCGGACAGCGCGCTCGCATGCATCATCGCATTGAGCGCCTCGCGCAGATCGGTGGCGACGCCGAACGGCAGGCCGGCGATGATGGCGCCCGCGGCGAACACATCCGGATAGGTCGCGAGCATGACCGAGGCCATCGCGCCGCCGGCGGACAGTCCCGTCACATAGATGCGCTGCGGATCGATCTGATGCGCGCCGACCATCTGCGCGATCATCTGCCGGATCGAACAGGCCTCGCCCTGCCCGCGCGCGATGTCTTGCGGATTGAACCAGTTGAAGCAGGTGTTGCCGTTGTTGATCGCCTGTTGCTCGGGCATCAGCAGCGCAAAGCCGTAATGCTTCGCCAATGTCGACCAGCCGGTGCCGAGATCATAGGACGCAGCCGTCTGGCCGCAGCCATGCAGCACCACGACAAGCGCGGGCGATCGCGCAAGCTGCGCGGGCACGAACGAGAACATCTTCAGATCGCCGGGATTGACGCCGAATTCGGTCGTCTCGACGAGCGGCGTCGGCACGGTCGGCGCAAGCGCGCTGAGACCGCTGAACGCGTTCATCTTGGGCAGATGACGCAAGAATTCGACGTTGTTGACCAGGGACAACAGCAACTCCTGAGGTGATTTATTCTTCTGTGTGTCACCCGATCAGATAATTGCTGCACTGCAAAATGAAAAGGCCGTGCGCTGTCTTTCCCTGCGGAAATGTGAGAATCGGCGTTAACGCGTGATCGCGCGACGGGCTGGCCGAAATAGTTGCCTTAGCACCTTGTTTGAGCACCAACTTTTCAGGAATGCGCGCCAGATCGGTGCGGATTCATGCGCTCGCGCGGCGCATCCATGACAGAAATGCGGCTGAAATAATGATCGACAGCACAAACAATGCGCATGCCGCATACAGCGCCAGATGCGCTGACGTCGCATTCTCGACGGCGAAGAACACCGCGCCGATCGCGGCGACGCCGGCCGCGTTGCCGATCTGCGTCGTCGTGCCGTACATGCCGGAGCCGGCGCCGGCGCTCGCAGGCTTGACGCTCGACAGCACCGCGCTCGACAGCGGCGCCATCACCAGGCCTTGGCCGTAGCCGAAGATGACAAGCACCAATGCGAGCACAAGCGCCGATGGCGCTGCGATCGCCTGAACCGTCGCAACCAGCACACCGAGTCCGACGATCTGCAACGCGCAGCCCTCGATCAGCACCAGCGTGCCGCGGTGCCTCGCACGCACGCCGCTGTGCCGCGAGGCAATCACGAAGGTCAGCGCCAGCGGCACGAACACCAGCCCGGCCTGCAATGGCGGGATCTGCAAGCCCTTCTGCATGAACATGGTCATGATCAGATAGAAGGACAGGTTGGCGAAGAAGAAGAAAAACACCGCGACCAGGCCGCGCATGAAGGCGCGATCCGACAGCAGTTCCAGATCGATCAGCGGCATGCCGCCGCGGCGCGCGACATTGCGCTCGAGCCGCACGAAGGCCGCAATGATCGCAACGCCGAGCGCCATCACCAGCCAGATCCACGCCGTCCAGCCGAGATCGTGACCGAACAGCAGCGGCCCGATCAGGCACAGCAGGCCCGCAAACAGCACGATCGCGCCCGGGATATCGAGCCGCGTGCCCGATCGGCGCGGTACCGTCGGCATGATCTTCAGGGCGGCTGCGATGATGATGACGCCGAACGGCACGTTGACGAAGAACACCGCGCGCCAGCCGAGGCCGGCGAGATCGAGTGTCACCAGTACGCCGCCGAGCATGAAGCCGGCCGCGCCGGCGAGCCCCAGCACGATGCCGTAGATGCCGAACGCCCGTGCGCGGGCGGCATCGGAGAACAGCAGATGCAGCGTCGCCAGCACCTGCGGCACCATCAGCGCCGCCGTCGCGCCCTGCGCCAGCCGGGCGACGATCAGCTCGGGTCCGGACTGCGCCAGGCCGCACCACAGCGACGTCACCGAGAAGCCCGCGACGCCGGCGATGAACACGTTCCTTGAGCCGTGGATATCGCCGAGCCGGCCGCCGGTGACCACCAGCGTGGCATAGGCGATGAGATAGATCGCGATCACGGCCTCGATCTGCGCCGGCGTCGCGTGCAGCTCCGCCGCGATGGTCGGGATCGCGACGTTGACGATGAAGGCATCGACGCCGAACATGAACTGCGCGGCGACGACGATCGCAAGCACCCACCAGCGGCGGGAGGTCTCCGCCCGCGTCGAAACGATCTGGTGCATGCCCTGTCCTGCCCGAAATGACGTCGTGCCCGACATCAGCAGATTCCAGTCATTGCTTCGATTACCTGCGAGGTAAGCCTGGGATCACGGACGCGCGACCCGGCGCCAATTTGCGTTGATGCGCTGGGAAACATTCCGGAAGGCGGCAATCGCCGCCGATTCGCGCAACAACCATGCGGGCGCCGCAACCCCGGAGCATTGCCTTGCTCCGGGCCACCCCGTAGGTTGGCGGAAAGCCCCCATAACAATCATCCGGAGAGAACGACCAATGGCGCGCCTCAAGTTCGGAGCCTTCCTCGCCCCGCATCACCCGATCGGCGAGCATCCGATGCTGCAATTCCGCCGCGACCTCGATTTCGTCGAACAGCTCGACGCGCTCGGTTACGACGAATTCTGGTGCGGCGAGCACCATTCCTCGGGCTGGGAGACGATCGCCTCGCCGGAAATGTTCCTGGCCGCAGCCGGCGAGCGCACCAAGCGCATCAAGCTCGGCACCGGCGTGATCTCGCTGCCGTATCACCACCCCTTCAACGTCGCGCAGCGCATGGTGCAGCTCGACCACATGACCGGCGGCCGCGCCATCTTCGGCTCCGGCCCGGGCGCGCTCGCCTCCGACGCGCATACGCTCGGCATCGACCCGATGACCCAGCGCGACCGCCAGGACGAGGCGATCGCGGTGATCCGCCGCCTGTTCAACGGCGAGCGCGTTACCGCGAAGACCGACTGGTTCGAGATGCACGACGCCGCGTTGCAGATCCTGCCGCTGCAGGAAGACATGCCGTTCGTGGTGGCCTCGCAGATCTCGCCGTCGGGCATGACGCTCGCCGGCAAATACGGCATCGGCATCATCTCGCTCGGCTCGATGTCGACCCAGGGCCTGATGGCGCTGCCGCAGCAATGGCAGTTCGCCGAGGACGCCGCCGCGAAGGCCGGCACCACGGTGAGCCGCGCCAACTGGCGCGTGCTGCTGTCCTGGCACATCGCCGAGACCCGCGAGCAGGCGCGGCGCGAGGCCCGCGACGGACTGATGCGCTGGCACAATGAATATAATGTCGGCACGTTGATGCGGCCGGGCATCACCGCGTTCAAATCACCCGACGAGGCCGTCGACCAGACCGCCTTCGTCGACGGCGCGGCCTCCGCCATCGGAACGCCCGACGACCTCGTGAAGCTGATCAAGAACGTGATGAAGACGTCGGGCGGCGTCGGCACCATCATCGGCTTTGCCCATGACTGGGCCAACCCGGAAAATACGCGCCGGAGCTGGGACATGGTGGCCCGCTACGTGGTGCCCGAGATCAACGGCTATGTCGACAGCATGCGCAAGTCGCAGA
>DASVOL010000681.1:0-13338 GCA_036383375.1 Bradyrhizobium sp.
TGGCATCACGGACCTTGCAACCAAATCCGAACGACACAGAGTGACCAGATTGTCGCCATTTTAGTGACCCTTGTCACCCCGGGAACTCGACGATTTTGCCCGCCTGTGGACTGGCACTCGAGCCGCTGTGTCTGATGGAACACAGCCACACGGTATTGGAATATCTTGCGAATTCTCATCCGACGTCCGAACGGAATATCAGAGCAATTCGACTTGAATCATTCACTTCACCCGGTGCAGCAAGGCGACGAGCTCCGCCTGCCGATGCGTGCCGGTCTTCTGGAAGATCGTCTTGAGCTGATTGCGCGCGGTGGCAAGGGCGACGCCGGCCTCCTGCGCGGCCTCTTCGACTGAATCACCGCGCGCGAGCCGCGTCGCAAGCCGCGCCTGTGCCGGTGTCAGTTCGAAGGTTGCCGCCAGCAGCGCCTGATCGAACGCGGCGCTGCCTTCGAGATCGCGGATCAAGAGGAGCGCGCGCGCGCCCAGGAACGGCGAACGCGCGGCGGGAGGTACCGGCTGCATCTGGATCACGATCGGCCGCTTGTCGATCCTGCGCACCACGATTGGCGATGTCGGCAGCGGATGCAGGTCCGAGCTGTGGGCCAAGAGATCGATCAGCCTGGTCAGATCGGCATTGGCCTGCCGGTCGAGCAGGGTGAGGCGGTTGTTGCGGATCGCGAGGTCATGGCCGAGGCAGGCTTCCGCCTGGCCGTTCATGCCGATGATGGCGCCGAAGCGGCCGACGGCAATCGCCGCGACCTGGATCAGGTCGAGCGCGCTTGTGATGCCCGAGATCGCTGAGCGGCCGACCACGGTGGACAGCGTCGCGGCTTCGGTCAGCCGTCCCGATATTCTCGAGAGCGCCTTGACCTCGTCGGCGTCGAACATGCCTTCCTTCGGCGTGCGCTGGATGCTGAGTGCCCACAATGCCGGTCCGGCGCGGAAGCCGATTCCCGCAAACCATTTCAGCCCGAACTCGCCGAGCGTGGCGTAGAGCGGGTCGCGCAGCATCTCGGTTTCGCCGCCGAACAGGTCGGCGTCGGTGATGACGTTGGTGCCGGCCAGCATCAGCGGCACGCCGCGTGCCGCGCGGATGTCGGTGAGATGAAAATTCTGCGGGAAGTAGGTCTTGGTGAAATAGTCGGTGATCGATTGCGTGCGCGGAATGTCTTCGGTGCGGATATCGCTCTGAAGCATCGCAGCCCCGGTCGCGCCGACGGCCGCGCAGACCTCGTCCATGAAGGACGGCCAGGTCGCGGGATCGAGCACCACGTCGCCAAGGCGCGCAGTCACGTCGTCCAGCCTGTGCACGTCGACCAAAGGCTCAGCTCCGCCTGATGTTGATTTTGTTGTTTCACAGGACGAAACAGGCCGGACCTGCTTGCTCCCGCTACCGTGCATAAGAAAGCCTGGACCGCCAGATATGCAAGTAAAATCAGCGGCACGGCCGAGGGCCGGGCCCGCAAATCTGGCGAAACATGATCGAAAATCGGCGAGTGGCGCGAGGCCGCCGCTACAGCAAATGCAGATCCCGGGGGCGATCGGCCTCGGTCAATGCCACGCGGCAGAAGCTGGCGGCGATCGCGACCACGTCCTCGATGGCTTGCGGGTATTGCTTCGAGACCCAGCGCCGGGCGATCGAGATCACGGCGCCGACCATGCCGATCGAAAGCAAGGTGGCCGGAGTACCCTTGTCGCTGCGTTTCGGATCGCGTGGCGGCGGCACCAGGATGTCGCTGAATGTGCGCGATGCGTCGAGCGTGACGGCATCGACCGCCGGGCTGATGCCGGCGATCTCCAGCAGGAAGACCCGTGCCGGCTTCGGATGCTCCTTCAACCGCGTGAAATACAGTGTCAGCGCAGCGCGCAGCCGCATTTCGGCATCGTCGCCGCCGGACGCGGCGGCCGCCGCCATCTCCTCGTGGAGGTGGCCGACGACATGGTTGTAGGCCGCGATCAGCAGCGCCTCGCTGTTGGTGAAGGATTCGTAGAAATAGCGTTCGGTGAGCTCGGCCGCCTCGCAGATCGCCTTCACAGTGGCGACCCGATAGCCGACCTCGCCATAGACCTCGATCGCAGCATCGATCAGCTTCAGCCGCCGCTCGGCGCGGCGTTCCTCGGCGTCCATACCGCCATAGAGGCGGGCTTTCCGGCTGCTTGCCATGAAAAGTGTATTGACACGAGCCATTGTCAGATGTCAAGTTATCTGACAATACGAATTGTCAATTCTGCCACGGGAGGTCAGGGCATGTCTGCTCATTTCGACGTGTTGATCGTGGGTGCCGGGCTGTCAGGCATCGGCGCCGGCTATCATCTGCAGACCAATTGCCCGGACCGCAGCTACGCCATTCTCGAAGGCCGCGATTGCATCGGCGGGACCTGGGATCTGTTCCGCTATCCCGGCATCCGCTCCGACTCCGACATGTACACGCTCGGCTATTCGTTCCGGCCCTGGACCGAGCCGAAGGCGATCGCCGACGGCCCGTCGATCCTGAATTATGTGCGCGAGACCGCGCGCATGTACGGCATCGACAAAAAGATCCGCTTCAACCACCGCGTCGTGCGCGCCGACTGGTCGTCGGCCGATTCGCAATGGACAGTCGAAGTCGAGCGCGGGCCGGAGCAGACGATCGAGCGCCTCACCTGCAACTTCCTGTTCATGTGCAGCGGCTACTACAAATATGAGCACGGCTACACGCCCGACTTCCCCGGCCTCGCCGATTTCGCCGGCCGCGTTGTCCATCCGCAGCAATGGACCGACGACATCGACTATAGGGCTAAGAAGGTGGTGGTGATCGGCAGCGGCGCGACCGCGGTGACCTTGGTGCCGGAGATGGCCAAGACCGCCGCCCATGTCACGATGCTGCAGCGTTCGCCGACCTATGTCGTGGCGCGGCCGGATGAGGACAAGGTCGCCAACTGGCTGCGCGCGCGGCTGCCGGCCAAATTCGCCTACGGCTTGACGCGCTGGAAGAACGTGCTGTTCGGCATGTATTTCTACCGGCTCTGCAAGCGCGATCCGGAGCGCGTGAAGAAGCTGATCCTCGGCGGCGTGCGCCATGCGCTCGGCCCCGACTACGACGTCGCCACCCATTTCACACCGAGCTACAATCCGTGGGACCAGCGGCTTTGCCTGGTGCCGAACGGCGATCTGTTTCAATCGCTGCGCAGCGGCGGCTCGTCCGTCGTGACCGACCAGATCGAGACCTTCACGCGTGGGGGCATCAAGCTCAAGAGCGGCAATGTGCTCGACGCCGACGTGGTGGTGACAGCGACCGGCCTCGATCTGCAGGTGCTCGGCGGGCTCGAAATCAAGGTCGATGGCGCGCCGGTCGATCTGTCGAAGACCATGAACTACAAGGGGCTGATGTATTCGGGCGTGCCGAACCTCGCCGCGGCGTTCGGCTATACCAACGCATCCTGGACGCTGAAATGCGACCTGACCTGCGAATATGTCTGCCGCATGCTCAACCACATGAAGGCGAACGGCTACGCGCAGGTCACGCCGCGGCGGAACGATCCTGATGTGACCGAGCTGCCCTGGGTGGATTTCTCCTCGGGCTATATCCAGCGCGCCGCCGCCAGGTTCCCCAAACAGGGCTCGCGCCGGCCGTGGCGCCTCTACCAGAACTATGCGCTCGATATCCTGACGCTGCGTTTCGGCTCGCTGAAGGATGAAGCGATCGAGTTTCTGCCGGCACGCGGGGCCGGCGCGGCGAATGCCGCCGCGAATCCCGCCCGGCAGGTGGCGTAACGCGGCACGCGCGCTCGCCGAGGCGCGGGCTGGCGATCATTCGGCAGCTCTGCTATGGGATGGCGGCGCCCGCATGCTTCGGCTTGCGGGCGGTGCGGTCCCGTAGCTCAGCCGGATAGAGCGACGGTTTCCTAAACCGTAGGTCGGAAGTTCGAGTCTTCCCGGGATCGCCATTTTCCGCCTGGCCCGCTCCGCAGATCGGCATCCTGTCTGTTCGGAGCCTGCTTGCGCCAATCGGCGGCTGATTCCGCGATTGCGGACCACGGCAGCGGAGTTGCGATCGGCGCAGCACTGCAATGTCGCAAGCGTGTGCCGCCCGGCCGCCACTTTCGCTGGAGCTCCGTCGGCGGCGGTGATAACGGCTGACAAGATCATCTCATGACGGGCCGCATGCCGAAACCTCCGCCTCCTTCCCATCGCGGGCCCAGCCCATCCCCGGCACTGCACCGCGCCATGGTCGCGTTGCAGATGGGGCAGGTCGTCGAAGCCGAGCGGCTGGCGGCGGAGGTGTTGAAGGCAAACCGGACCGATGTCGGCGCAGCCGCGATCCTGGCCCGGGCGCTGATGGCCCAGCGGCGCAATGAGGAGGCGATCGCGCCACTCGAGCGCGCCACGCGCCGCGTCGAGGATCCCGGTCTCGAGACCCTGCTCGGCGCAGCGCTCGCCGGTGCCGGTCGTCGCAGCGAGGCGATCGATGTGTTGCGGCGAACCGCCGCGCGGCGGCCGCCGTTCCTTCCTGCATTTCAGGAGCTGGCCGGGCAATTGGCGGCGGCCGGCCGCTTCGACGAGGCCGTTACCGTTATCGAGAGCGCGCTGGTTTTCGCGCCCGGCAGCGTCGAGTTGCAGCTCCTGCTCGCGCAGATCCTGCCCCATCGCAATGAGCGCGGCCGCGCGCGCGAGATTCTGGAGAAGCTGCGCATTGCGGCGCCGGGCCATCCCGATATTCTGGCCGCGCTCGCGCGCGTGCTGCTGCTCGACGGCGAATACGCGGCGGCGGCGGATCTCTACCGGCAGGTGCTGGCGCAGCGCCCCGACGATCCGCTGACGCGGACCAGCTTCTCCGCCTGTCTTCTGGAGATGGGCGACCGCGCTGCCGGCGAAGCCAATCTGCGCCTGGCGTTGCGCGGCCGGCCGCAAATGATCGGCCGCACCACGTCCGCGCTGGCCATGGCATCGCATGGCCGCTTCTTCTTCCGTCCCAGTGCGGCTGCGAAGTTTCTGAGTTAGGCAAAGCTCGGGCAAATCATGCCGCGAGATTGTGGGTGTATGACTCACAAGCGGCGCAACATACTCGGTGTCGTCCCTGCGAAAGCAGGGACCCATAACCACCGTTAGTTATTGTTGTGCGATCGTGGAATGACGAGTCCCGTTCACAACTTGGGCCGCGGCGTATGGGTCCCTGCTTTCGCAGGGACGACGCGCGGAGGGAGCCGCGCGCAACCCGCAGGTCAATCCGGCTTGCGCTCCGACCTACGTCCGAAACTGGCGGCGATAGAGTCCGGGCTCGCGGGCCATCCGGTTGGACAGTTCCTGCGCGCGCGATGTTTCATCCGGCGTCATCGGAGCGGTCTGCGCGGTCCAGTTTTCGCGCTTCACCGGGAAGCATTGCGCAACCGGCGTGCCCTTGGGCAGTACGCCGTTGAAATTGGTGTCGTGCCAGCGCGCCGGAAAATGAATCCAGCTGTCGTGAAACTGATCGCAATCGACCATGCCGGTCAGCGTGGTGAACGGCAGGTCGAACCGGTTGACCGGATGGGTGAAGAATAGCGAGTAGCCTGCCGGCGCCTCGATGGTCCACAGATTGACGAACTTGATCACGAAGCGGTCCTGTTCGAACAGCGGCGAGCCGATCACCTGGCTTTCGTCGTGGAAGCCGACCGGCGAGCGCGGAAATTCGAGCACGCCGCCGGACGGCAGGTCATTGTCCCATGTGATCTCGCCATTCGCGATCTTGAGATCGCAGATCAGCGGCATCAGGAAGCCCGATGTCATCGCATCGATGAATGGCGGGCAGCGCTTGACGGTATCTTCCTCGCGGTTGCTCATCGCATTGAAGGCCTGCGTCGGCATCGCCTTGAGCCATCCGGGAAGACCCATTGACGCAGCCACCGGCGCCGGAATCTTGCCCTCGAGCTCCGCCGGGCAGCGGAATTTGATGGTCATCGCTTCGTTGTTGTTGGACACGGTTTGGCCCTTGGTTCGTTCGATGTCGGCAGCGCCCTTGCGCCATTCGATGCTGATCTAGCACGCGATGACGGGGCGGAGAAAGCAGCCGCATCTCGCACAGGACGAGCCGCGGCATGGAGCTATAAGTTGTTGTTATCATGACGGATAAGGTAGCCCCTCAATTTCGCGTGTCGCGCGCAGCCTGATCCCGTTTTGATGCGTCTTTCCATTCGCCGGTGTGCAAGACTTTGCCGATAGGCATTGGCTTTCGATGCCTGTCGGGCGCATCATGCCGGCGTCGCTGACGACGAGATTTGCAGCAGGTAACGGAGGGACCGATGGCCGAATCGAAGATTGAGACCGCCAACATTGCAGGCGCCGCGCCACCCTCCGGCGACGGCGGCAACGTCAGCGAGCTCGCGATCGCGACCGTCCGCACCGTGCCGATCGAGCAGGCGCAGTCCCGCACCGAGCACGATCTGCTCGGCGAGGATGAGGTGCCGGCCAATGCGCTGTGGGGCATCCACACCAAGCGCGCGGTCGTGAACTTTCCGATCACCGGCGTGCCGGTCGGGCATTTCCCGGAATTCGTCCGCGCGCTGGCGTTGGTGAAGCAGGCGGCCGCCCGCGCCAACAAGCGCCTCGGCTATCTCGCGCCGGAAAAGGCCGATGCGATCGACAAGGCCTGCATCCAGATTGCGACCGACAAGGTCTATGCCGAGTCCTTCGTCGTCGATGCGATCCAGGGCGGCGCCGGGACCTCGACCAACATGAACGCCAACGAGGTGATCGCCAACGTCGCGCTCAAGCTGATGGGCAAGAAGCCCGGCGATTATCACACGCTGCATCCGAACGACGACGTCAACATGGCGCAGTCGACCAACGACGCCTATCCGACTGCGCTGCGGCTCGCGGTGATCTTCGCCACCCAGCCGCTGGTGCGCGCGCTCGATGATCTCGCCTATGCCTTCAAGGGCAAGGCGGTGGAGTTTGCCGATGTCCTGAAGATGGGCCGCACCCAGCTACAGGACGCGGTGCCGATGACACTCGGCCAGGAGTTCGACGCCTTCCATGCCACCGTGAAGGAGGACGTCGCTCGGCTGAACGAGATTTCGAGCCTGTTCCGCGAGGTCAATCTCGGCGCCACCGCGATCGGGACCGGCATCAATGCCGATCCGCGCTATGCGGCGCTTGCGGTCGAGGAGCTGTCGCGGCTGTCCGGCCAACCCATGGTGCTGGCTTCGAACCTGATCGAGGCGACCTCCGACCTCGGCGCCTTCGTGCTGTTCTCCGGCGTGCTGAAGCGCGTCGCGGTGAAAGTGTCGAAGATCTGCAACGATCTGCGGCTGCTGTCGTCGGGGCCGCGCACCGGCATCGGCGAAATCCGGCTGCCGGCGGTGCAGGCCGGCTCGTCGATCATGCCCGGCAAGGTCAATCCCGTGATTCCCGAGGTGGTCAACCAGGTTGCATTCCTCGTCATCGGGCACGATCTCACGGTGACGATGTGCGCCGAGGGCGGCCAGCTCCAGCTCAATGCCTTCGAGCCGACCATCGGCTATTGCGTGCTGAGCTCGCTGCGGATGCTGACGGCGGCGATCGATACGCTGACCAAGCGCTGCGTCGACGGCATCGAGGCCGACCGCGAGCGTTGCCGCAGCCTGGTGCAGGGCTCGATCGGCTTGATCACGGCGCTGGCGCCGGCGCTTGGCTATGAGGCCTCATCGCGCGTGGCGCGCCGCGCGCTGAAGGAGAACCGCTCGGTCGCCGACATCGTGCTGGAGGAGAAGCTCTTGACCGAGGAGCAGCTCAACCAGCTGCTCGAGCTCGAAGCCATGACCCGTCCGGCGCGCCGTCAGCCGGTGCCCAAGTTGAAGGAAAGTTGAGCGCGCGGACGCGCCGCCGTCCTCCAACGGTTATGACGGAGAACGTACTGGCGAGGGCTACAGCGTCTTGATGAACTCGATCAACGCGCGGCGCTCGTCTTCCTTCAGTTCGGGCCCGATCACGCCGAGGCGCTTCTCGTTGGAGAATTCGTGGCCGGAATTGCTGTTGCCGCGCTTGCTGGTGTCGAGCGCGAAGACGTTCTTGATCTTGTCGTCCGAGACATAGCCGAGATTCTTCGGATCATACTCTCGGCTGCCGAGATAGACGATCGGGGGACGTTCCTTCACCGGAGACAGCAGCGCGTAGATGGTCGGAACCGATCCGTTGTGCAGATAGGGCGGGGTCGCCCAGATGCCGTTGAGCGGCCGGACCTTGTAGGCGAGCGGCGCCTGGATCTCGTTCGGCCGGTAGCCATTGATGCGCTTGCGGTCCTCCGGCGGGGTCTTGTTCTGGTCGTACCAATAGTCGACGGTCTTCTCGACCAATTCGCCGAGCGCGGGGCCGAAACCGCCGTCCTTGATGTTCAGGTTGGCCGGCGTCTCGACCGTGCGGTGTGCGAGGCCCTCGGCCTGCGCGCTGTCGGTGCCGATATGGCTGATCGGAATCATCTCGACGTCGAGCAGCGGCTGGCCGGCGTCGTTCTTGATCCAGCGCTTCTTGTCCTTGAACAGCGCAAAGGCTTCGCTGGCGGGCAGCGCCTTGCTGTCGATCGCCGGGCCATGGCAACCCTGGCAGTGCGTCTTGTAGAGCTCGCCGCCCTTCGCCGCGAGCTTCATGTCGATTTGCCCCAGGATGTTCTCGGGCCATTTCGGTGAGGCCAGGCCGCCGAAGCCCTTGTCCTCGCTGGGCGGCTCGCCGGCGATCATCCGCTCCATCTCGTGCAGCACGTCGATCCGCGCGCTCGATTTGAACAGGCCCTTGGACTCGTCGAGCAGATTGAGCTCGGCGCTGACGCCGAGCGCTTCACCGGCATTGCGCACCATCGGCTGCATGATCGAGCCGTCATACTGCACCCAGCTGAACCACGGCGCGTTCCAGATCCGCGGGAAATGCACCGGCGCCGAATGTGCGGCGTAGTTGTTCGGATTGTTCAGGTCGATCGAGAACACCTGGTTGCCGATCCGGTTGAGCGCGTCGAGCCGCGCATAGCCTTCCTCGACGCTGTTGGCGGCGACCTTGGTCTCCAATGCATTGATGTTGGCGTATTGCTTCAGCACCAGATCGAGCTGGCCGCGCAGCGCCATGCGCTCGTCGAGGCCGGCATCCTTGCCGAGGATTTCGTCGGCGAAGCGCGCGAAGCGGCCCGGCCAGAACCGGGTCAGCAGCAGCGAGACGCCGACGCTCTTCTGGAACTCGAACAGATTGGTGTTGGCGGGCCCGCCGTCGATCACGACCTCGGTGCCGCGATAGCTGAAGCTTCCGGTATGGCAGGCGGAGCAGGTCAGCCCGACCCCGTTCATGTCGGCCTTGCTGTGCGGGTTGCGCCACGGCGCGCCGTTGGCATCCGCCATCGGGCCACCACGTGCAAAGCCGATCGGCAGCGCATCGGGGCTACCTGGAATCACGGTGTCGGGAATAAAGCCGAAGCGGCCGAGATAGCCGGTCTCGCTGAGCCGCGGTGCCGCAGTGAGCAGCGGCCAGACCGTCGGCTGCTCCAGCGCCATGAACCACTCAAGGGGAATGCCGAACGTCCGCGTGCCCTGGTCGGCGTGGTAGAACCAGCGCAGCCGTTCGGCGCTGACATTCTGATCCAGCCACACCGTCTTTGCCGGCGGCTGGTAGTCGACGACCTTGACGCGGAAGCCGCTCACGACAGTCTCGATGTCGTCCTTGAGGTAGAGGACGCCGGCGACAATCAGCAGGCCGATGAAGAAGATCGTCTTGCGAGGCATGCCCCATTCCCCAATTCGCGGTACCCGCGCGTCATATTGGTGAGATATTAAAAATCGCCGAAACAGGTTCGCGTTAAGCGTGTGATGCGCGTTGTGCCATCCTACAGTGGCGGCTCTCGGTCTAACAACGGAAATGTTGCAAGGGAAATGCTGGTTGGGTGTGAGCCAGTTCACTTGCGGCAGGTTCTCCTCGGCGGCATTTGCGCGCATGGCTGCCTGCGGCTAGAAATGACGGAGCAACAATTCTTCGAGATGTCATCTTGAACGCGTCAGGCGCTCAACCGCTCACGATCACGGTTTCGGGCGACAACTCAGTGTCCGCACTGCTGCTGCGCCCGGCGCAGGCGCGCGCGGCCTATGTGTTCGCGCATGGTGCCGGCGCCGGCATGACCCATGCCTCGATGGAGACGATTGCGGTTGGCCTCGCTGAGCGCGGCATCGCGACCTTGCGCTATCAGTTTCCTTATATGGAGAAGAGCAGCAAGCGGCCCGATCCGCCCGCCGTCGCGCAGGCGACGGTGCGTGCCGCGGTCGCGGAGACCGCGCGGCGTTGCGGCGAACTGCCGCTGTTCGCCGGCGGCAAGTCGTTCGGCGGACGCATGACCTCGCAGGCGCAGGCGAAAGCGCCGCTCGAAGGTGTGCGCGGGCTGGTGTTCCTCGGCTTTCCCCTGCATCCCGCCGGCAAGCCCTCGAGCGAGCGGGCCAAACATCTCGCTGAGGTCAAGATCCCCTTGCTGTTCCTGCAGGGCACGCGCGATGCGCTGGCCGAGCTCGATCTGCTCGAGCCCGTGGTGAAGGGGCTCGGCGCGCGTGCGACGCTGCATCTCGTGCAGGAGGCGGATCACTCCTTCCATGTCCTCAAGCGCTCCGGCCGCAACGACAGCGAGGTGATGGCCGAGGTGCTGGATGCGTTCGCGGCCTGGGTCGCCGAGCATTCGTAGGCAGGCATGGCGTTCCGCCTGTGACACCGTCCCGGATTGCGCTTCGCTGCATCCGGACTACTAATCTCCATCCATGACCAGAATCCTGATCGTCAATCCCAACACCACCGCGTCGATGACCGCGACCATTGCCACCGCGGCCCGTGCCGTCGCCGCTGATGGCACCGAGATCGTGGCCGTCACTTCGTCGATGGGACCCGCCTCGATCGAAGGCTTCTATGACGAGGCGTTCGCCGTTCCCGGGCTGATCGAAGCCTTGCTGAAGACGCCCGACGCCGATGCCGGCATCATCGCCTGCTTCGACGACACCGGGCTCGATGCCGCGCGGTCGGCGGCGCGCTATCCGGTGGTCGGCATCTGCGAGGCGGCACTGGTCACAGCCGGACAGATCGCCAAGCGCATCGGCATCGTCACCACGCTGCCGCGCTCGATCGTGCCGCTCGAGGAACTGGTCCGCCGCTATGGCTTTGCCGACCGCGCCACGGTCACCGCCTGCGACGTCGCGGTGCTGGATCTGGAGAAACCGGGCTCAGACGCCAGGCCAAAGCTGGAGGCGGAGATCGCGCGGGCGCTGGAGAAGGGCGCTGAGGCTATCGTGCTCGGCTGCGCCGGCATGGCCGATCTCGCGCATGAGCTGTCGGTGCAGTTCGGTGTGCCTGTCGTCGACGGCGTCGCGGCCGCCGTGAAGCAGGCAGAAGCGCTCGCCGGTCTCAAGCTGACGACATCGCGCCGCGGCGCTTACGCTTCGCCTGCGGCCAAGGCCTATTCCGGGCTTTTGGGGAAGTTCGCGCCGCCGTCAGCCTGAAGCCGCACCGCCATAGATCCGGTCGCGCAGGCGGCGCATGCCGGACAGCCAGCGCTCGCGATTGGTGGCCTTGCGCTGCATGTATTCCTGCACCTGGGGATGCGAGAGAATCAGGAAGCGTTCCTCGGCCATCGCCTCGATCACCATCCGCGCCACTTCGCCGGGCTGCAGCACGCCGTCGACGCGCGCCGCGCTCGGGCCCGGCGTGGTCATCCCGGTCTGCACCGATTGCGGGCACAGCACGGAAATGCGGATGCCGCGATCGCCATACTGGATCGCGAGATGTTCGGCGAGCGCGACCGCGGCGTTCTTGGTCACGCCGTAAGGCATCGAGTTCAGCGAAGCCAGCAGCCCTGCGGCGGATGCGGTGTTGATGAGATAGCCGGAGCCGCGTGCGAGCATGCCGGGCACCAGCGCGCGCGCTGCGAACACGTGGCTCATCACATGCACGCGCCAGCTCACATCCCAGTCGGCATCGGAGGCGGTCTCCTGTCCCTTGCGCGACAGCCCGGCATTGGAGAAGAACACGTCGACCGGGCCATATTTGTCCTCGGCCGCGGCGATCAACGCCTTGACGTCCTCCTCGAGCCCGACATCGGCGGTGACCGCGAGCCCGTCGATATCGCCGGCGACGCTGGCGAGCCGGTCGCGCGAGGTCTTGAGATCGGCGACCACGACGCCGCGCGCGCCGGCCTCCGCATAGGCCCGCGCCACCGCCTCGCCGATCCCGCTCGCGCCGCCGGTGACGACGCAGACCTTGTCCTTGACTTGCATGGTTCGATGTTCCCGCTTGAGATCGTCGTGTTCGGATTGTCAGCCCTGATAGAGCCCCTTGTCACGCGCCTTCTGGATCGCGAGCGCGGCCATCAGGTCGAGCATCGGGCTCGGAAGGCCGGCCGCGCGGGCAAACGCCGCCGGGGCGCGCACCAGCACATCGATCTCCATGGCGCGGCCGAGCTCGTAATCCTGCAGGATCGACGGCTTGTGGTCGGGCGCCGGCCCTGAGCGGGCGACGCGCTTGACCTCGGGAATGTAATGCGTCGCTATCGCATTGGCCTCGTCGAGCAGGCGCGGGATCACGTCCTGCATCGCGGGATCGTCGCGGACGCCGCGCGCGGTCAGTCCGGTCAACAGGCAGAGCACCGACATCGACATGTTGGTCAGCAGTTTCGACCAGATCGTCTCGCGGATCTCCTTGACCTCGGGCGATTCGATCGCGGCGTCATTGAGCGCCGCACGCAGCGCGGCGATGCGCTCGCTGCGGCGATCGTCGCATTCGCCGATCACGAGGCGGTTGCGATCCGGCGTCAGGTTCGCCACGACGCCGGGCGCGATCACCTCATTGGAGGAGAAGACCACGCCGCCGATGATCCGCTCTTTCGGGATCGCACCGCGCAGGCGTCCGCCGGGATCGAGGAAGCCGAGATCGGGGATTGCGGGATGCTGCGGCGGCAGGCCGAGATCGTACCACCAGGGAATGCCGTTCTGCGCGAACACGATTGCGGTGTCGCGTCCAAGCAGCGGCGGCAGCCCGGTCGCGAGCGCACCGATGCCGGTCGCCTTCAGCGTGCTGATGACGACGTCCTGCGGTCCCAGATCGGCAGGATCGGCCGATGCCTTCACCTGAGCGGTGACCCTGGTGTCGCCGACCTTCAGCGTCAACCCGTTGGATTTGGCCGCGTCGAGATGCGCCCCGCGCATCACGCAGGACACATCGTGGCCCGCGCGTGACAGTCGAACCGCAAAGTGGCTGCCGACGGCGCCTGCGCCGAAAATGCAAATACGCATGGGTGGAACAAATCCTTGCAACGTGTCGCGTCAGTTTCCACAAGCGCAGGGCATCGCGCAACCCGTCATGCGCGGGGCGCGGTCGCGTGCGCTCGAAAGTGATGGATC
>DASVOL010000682.1:0-7532 GCA_036383375.1 Bradyrhizobium sp.
AAGCGACGCATCATTTGGCTCCTCGCCATTGTCCGGATACGCCGAGCAGCACGCGCAGCTTGCCGGGATCGGCGCCCTTGGCCGCTTCGTCGGCGACGGGCTGCACGACGAGTTGGTCGATGAACAGGAACGGCATGCCGGCTTCGAGATCGTAGAGCACCTGCTGCAATTGCGCCTGCTCGATCTCGCTGCTGGCGACCATGCTGATGAAGCCGGCCTTGGCCGGCGCGTTGGGAACGTCGAGCTGCGTCGACAGCACGTTGCCGCCGGCCTTGATCACCGCGCCCGACACGCGTTGCAACAAGGTGGCGCCGGCTACCGTGACGGTCGCTCCCTCGAGATAGGCGGAGCCGGTCGGCATCGCAGGCTGGCCGGGCGCGGTATTCGCCTTGGACCGTCCCTCGAGTTGCTCCAGCATTCCGGCCGACGCCGCCACATCGCTGCGCAGGCCGATGAGATCAGAGAGCGACGAGATGACGACGAACAGCAGCAGCACGAACAGGCCGAGATAGCTCGCGGTTGCGACCAGTGGCGAGGTGCTGACGGCGGTCAGCGATCGGGATGCTGCGCTCATGAGCCGGACCCAAAAGAGGCTGATAGATTGGCTTCGACGTGGAACCGCTCCGCCGATTCATTCGCCGCGCGGGTCGTCGGCGCGAAGAACGTCGCGCGGGTGAATTGCGGCGACTGCTCCAGCAGGCGGATCAGCGATGGCGCATCCTGGGTCAGTCCCACCACCTGCACCTTGTTGCCCTCGATGCGGAGCTCCGTCACATAGGTGCTGTCGGGCAGCACGCGCGAGATCGCCTCCAGCACCATGACGCTCGATGGCGTCGTCTGCTTGCGCTTGGCGAGCAGGCCGAGGCCGGACGAGTCGCCATTGGCGTCGAGACGCAGCGCGGCGCGCCGCTGCGAGATGCGGTGTTGCAGGTCCTCCTGCTCGGATTGCAGCCATCCGCCGAGATAGACGTTGAGCAGCAGGGAGACCGCAGCCGCGGCCGCCGTCGAAACCAGGCCGATGCGCAACAGGCGCGGTACCGCAGGTCCGGCAAGGCCGCGCAACGATTTGTCGAGCAGCGTCACCTGCTGCGGGGCGCCGTCGCCGCCGACCGCCGGCGCCGAGACCGCAACGGAGCCGGCGCCGAGCATCCTGGCCATCCGGACCAGCGGATCGACCTTGGTCGCCGCGGTCGCACTGAACGCGACTTCGATCCGGTCATTGGCGATCGGCTGTGGCGAACCCCAGCCGAACACCGCATCGGCGGCGGTCCACGGCGTCAGCCGGTCGACCTGCGCCCGGATCATGCCATCGAGGAAGTCGCCCGCCTGGCTCGGGAAATCGAGCACGCGACTGACGACGTAATCGGATCGCAATCGCACCTCGATGCGGCTGCCGTCGAACGCGGTCTTCCACTCCGCTGACAACGGAGGCCGCGGCGCGTCGTGATCGAGCCGGAACGAGACCGGCCCCGACGGCGAGCCTTCCCTTGCCACGGTGGTGCGGGCCGTGTACGTGCCGTCGGCATTCTCGTCGAGCTCGATGCTGCGCCGGCGCATGAATCTGCCCGCAACGCTGTCGACGGCGGTCGCGACCGCGCCGATCCATTGCTCGAACCATTGCCGTGCGTCGGCGAGCATTGCCATCAACCTCTCCTCTGCGGCAGAACCGTACCGCGCGGCTCGACATCGTTCTGCCAGGACAGCACACGATAGGGCTCGACCTTGTCGCCGAGCGCGATCACCGCTTCGGACGTGGTGCGGTGACCATTGCGGAACCGGATCGAGATTGCGATCCGATAGCAAGGGCTCTGCGCGGTCGATGCCGTGGTTTGCAGGTTCGGCGCCTGCGATCCGGCGGCGGGGGCGCCGTTCGGCGGGGGAGCAGGCGAGCCGAAGCTGTCCTGCTGCTTCCCCGATGCCTTATCCACGGCGAGAGCAACTTCCGGCGCAGCGATCGCCGGATCGACATCCGGACTGCCGTTGAACACCGTCACGAACGGCAACACACGATCGACGAACGCCTCGGGAATGCCGGCGACCAACGCCAGCTCGTTCACATGGGTGAACAACCCCTGCCGCGGCGAATAGCCGAGCGCGTTGTAGCGCGCGGCCTCCACATTCTCGCTGCCCGGCGCCGGCCGGGTCCGCCAGCCGACGATCCGGTCGGCGTATTCGCTGGCTGCGTCCTTTCGCGCGCCGAGCACCACGAAGAGGCCGATCAGCGTCTCCTTCGACGCGTAGTTCAGGTCAACGCGGCCAGCCTCCGAGATGAAGGTGACAGCAACGCTGGCATCGTCCAGCCCGAAATGAAACGCCCCGTGCTGCGGCCTCGTCTTCTCATCCGTCAGCGTCAGCTGATAGGCGGTGAGCTCGAGTCCGGCCGACACCAGCGCCTCGGTCTGCAACGACAGATCGCTGGCCGCCAAGGCCCGCGCCGACGCAGCAAGATAGGCCGAGAAGATGATCGCCAGCGACGACAGCGCAAGCAGGATCCAGAGCACCGCAACGATGACGAAGCCGCGATTGGCCGGCGATCGGCCGAGGTTGCCGGAGGCGCCCATCAGGTCTTCCCCTGATCGGTAGCAACGTCGGAACTTTGCTTGTCGCCGCAATTGCCGTCCGGCTTGGTGCAGTCGCTCGGAATCTGGACATGGACCGGCGCGATGGTCGACACCGACAGGACGCGCTGGCTCGCCGCGTCACGCACGGTCAACCGGATCATCGCCGGCAGCTTGTTGGCATCCTTCCACACGCTCTTCCAGGCCCGGTCGGGACCTGCATAGGCGAACGACAGGCGATAGGGTGCGCGCAGCAGCACGACGGGGCTGCCGAGATGCACCTGTTCCGACAGCGACACCCCGTCGGCCAGCGGCGTGAAGCGCGCCTGCGAACGAACCGTGACGAACTCGCCGCGATCCCGGGTTTCACCGAGGCGCACCAGGTCGAGCCCCGGCCCCGCATTCGGCCCCACCGACGTGCGCACGAACGTCACCGACAATTCCGATCCGTCGAACAGCGGCTTGTGAGTATCGCGGTTGGCGGCAACGAACTCCGCCGCGGCAAGGTCAGCACCGATCCGTTCCAGTGCGATGCCGATCAATTCGCTGCGCTGGATCCGGTCGAGCCCCCGGTTCCAGCTCGGCAGCCATTGCGCCGTGATGCTGGCGAGCGCCGACAGCAGCAGCCCCATCAGCGCCAGCGCGACGATGGTCTCGATCAGCGTGAAGCCGTGCTCGCTCTTTCGCTGTGTCAGCTCTGCCCGCGTCATTCCGAAGACCTCGGCATCAGGCGCACAGTGCGAATGTCGGACAATGCGCCGCCCGGAGACTTGACGCGAATGCGCACCAGCTCCGGCGCCCAGGGCAAATTGCCCTCGGGCACCGTCCAGTCGCCGCCGAGCGGACTGACCTCGATGGTCCAGCGGTAGCCCTCCGCCTGCCCCGTCGATGTCCCCGACTGCAGTTCGGCGCGCGGCGGAATACCGACCGTCATCAATGTGCGCACCGCCTGCATCAGCGCGACGTGCTGCTCGATGGCCCGGACGCCGCGCGTCTTGACGCCCATCACCGCGCCGATCGCAACGATCGAGACAGCCACCAGCGCCAGCGCCACCAGCACCTCGATGATGGTGAACCCTGCATCCGTGCGGTTAGTTGGCGGCGACGTCGCGAGCAACGATTTCTACCCTTCCGGTGAGCCAGTTGACGCGGACCTCATATCCCGCATCGAGCCGCGTCAGCGCGATGGAGCCGCCGCAGGAACCGCCATTGGCGAAGAAGCGAATGGTCGACAGAGCCGCCCGGCGCTGACAGCTTTGCGGCAGCACCGCGTCGAACCGCACGTCATCGGGGATTCGCACCGTCATGCGCGACGCGCCGGAGTGGATCACCCGGCTCGCCGCATCGACCAGCGTCGCAACGCTGATGCTGCGCTCGATGGCGGCATTGCGATCGGCCTTCAGCAGCGTTGCAGTCTGCAACGCATAGGCCTGCAAGCGCGATCGCGAGGTCTGGTGCGGAATGAACGGGAGCAGCACGGCCGCCAGCAGCGCGATGATGGCAAGCACGCACACCATCTCGAGCAGGGTAAAACCGCGCTGCGACGCCTCATTCATGCTCGCCATGCATCCTTATTGTTGTTGGTCGTTGTTGGCGGCTGTGGTCTTTTCAAGCGAGATGTCGGCCGAGGTGCCGCTGCCGCCCTCCTGACCGTCGGAGCCATAGGAGACGATGTCGTAAGGCCCGTGTTCGCCCGGCGAGCGATAGAGATAGGGATGGTTCCAGGGATCGTTCGGGACGTTGCCGCCCTTCAGATACGGACCGTTCCAGGCGGCGACGCCCGGCGTACGCCGGACCAGCGCGGCAAGCCCCTCCGCTGTGGACGGGAAGCGCCCGGCGTCGAGGTAGAACAGGTCGAGCGCGCTGGAGAAGCTCTGCAACTGGATGCGCGCGGTCTTGACCTTGGATTCGCTGAGATAGTTGAGCACGCGCGGCCCGATCAGCCCCATGATGAGGCCGATGATCGCAATCACCACCAGCATCTCGACCAGCGTGAAGCCCTCCTGCCCCGAACGCCTTTGCCTTTGCGACTCCGCGCGATCGCGTCCCGCTCGTGTGGAAGAAAATGCCTCGATGATCGTGTTGCGCGATATCATGACCGATGACCCCTGCTCTAACCGACTAGCTGCGTGACCGACAGCAGCGCCGTCATGACCGATACGATCAGTCCGCCGACGACGGTGCTGATGGTGATGATCGCCAGTGGACCGACGATGCCGACGACGCGGTCCAGGCTGCGCTGCAATTTTGCTTCGTAGAATTCCGCGACCCGCCCGGCCAGCACCGGCAACTGCCCGGTCTCCTCACCGAGCCGCAGCATGCGGACCGCCATCGGCGGCAGGCTGTCCGCCACGGCGAGCGCGTCCGACAATTTTCCGCCATGGCGGACGCGGTCGGCGGCGGCGGTCCAGTTCGCCTCGCTGCCGGTCACCGCCATGATGTCGACGAGGATGCGCAATGCGGCCGTGAGGTTGACGCCGCTGCCGAGCAGGACACCGAGATTGCGGCAGAACAGGCTGGCGCGATAGAACTGGAAGGCGCTGCTGATGCCCGGCACCCGCGAGATCCCGCTGACCAGCGCAGCGCGCACGCGCGCCTGCCGCAGCAGCCACCATGCGAGCGCAATCGCCGCTGCACTGATCAGGCTTGCTGCCGTGGCGTTAGCGCGCAGGAAATCCGACACTGCGATGAAGCTGGCGAGCGCCGTATCCGACTTGCCGCCGAAATCGCCGAGCACGGTCGAGAATTGCGGCAGCACGAACAGCAGGAAGAACAGCATCACGCCGGATGCCGCGACCAGCACGAAGGCCGGATACTGCATCGCGTCGGTCAGCTTGCGCCGCATCTGCTCGGAGCGCGCGCGCTCGGTCCCCAGCATCTCCAGCACCGAATCCAGCGTGCCGGAGATTTCCCCGACCCGGACCAGGGCGATGTACATCGGTTGGAACAGGGTCGGATGATCCGCCACCGCGTCGGCAAAGCTCTCGCCGGTGAGCAGGGCCGCGCGGATCTTTGCCACCACCGGACGCATCCGGCCGACATCGGCATCGCCGGTCAGCAGCTCCAGGGCATCGTCGAGCCGCGCGCCGGCCTTCAGCAGCAGCGCGAGATCGCGCGTGAACGTGGTGACCTCGGCGGCACTCGGCCCGCCGAACAGGCTGCGGCCACCGGCTGTGCCGGATGCGCGCTTATCCTCGGTGGTTTCGATCGGCAGCAGCTTGAGATATTCGATCCGCCGCGCCACCTCGGACGCCGTCGGCGCCGAGATCGTGCCGTTGACGATCTCGCCGGCCTGGGTCAAAGCGCGATAGCGATAATTCGGCACGGCGTCACCGCACCGTCGTAACGCGGAGGATCTCGGCGGGCGAGGTCAGTCCGGCGCGGCATTTGGCGACCCCGTCATCGAGCATCGTGGTCATGCCCGCCTTGATCGCCATGGTATCGATCTTCAGTCCGTCGGTTCGCTCTCCGATCAGTTCGCGCAGTTCATTGGACAGTTCGAGCAGCTCGAACACGCCGAGACGGCCGCGATACCCGGTCCCGCCGCAGCGTTCGCAGCCGCATGGCTCGTGAATGATCTCGCCTTCCCGGAACCCGAGCGCGGCGAGCCGGGGATCCTCGGTGAAATCGGCCGTTGCCAGCGGCCGTGCCGACTTGCAGCGCTCGCACAATTGCCGGACCAGCCGCTGCGCGATCACGCCGCGCAACACAGAACGCAGGAGATAGCCTTCGACCCCGAGGTCGAGCAGACGCGGCACCGCGGCAGCCGCCGTCTCGGTGTGCAGCGTCGTCAGCACCAGATGCCCGGTCAACGCCGCATGCACCGCGACATGCGCGGTCTCGGCGTCGCGGATTTCACCGACCATGATGACATCAGGGTCCTGGCGAACGAAGGACCGCAGCGCGGTGGCGAAGGTCAGCCCGATCGCCGGCTTGACCTGGGACTGGTTGACGCCGGGGATCTCGTATTCGACCGGGTCCTCGATCGTCAGAATCTTGCGGCTCGGCTCATTGAGGATCGAGAGGATCGTCGCCAGCGTCGTGGTCTTGCCGCTGCCGGTCGGTCCGGTGATCACGACCATGCCGTATGGCAGCTTCAACAGCCGCCGCAGCTTGGCTTCGTCGGGCTCCGAGAATCCCAGCTTCTCGACGACCAGCAGGCCGCGATCCTTGGGGAGGATGCGGATGACGGCGGATTCGCCGTGTTGCATCGGCATGATCGCGACGCGAATATCGATGTCGGTGCGCCCGGCCCGCAGCCGCGCCGCGCCGTCCTGCGGCAGGCGACGCTCGGCGATGTTGAGGTTGGCGATGATCTTGATGCGGGAGACCACCGCCTGCGGCAGCACCCCCGACAGCGCCGCGACCGGCCGCAACAGGCCGTCGATCCGCAACCGCACCATCAGGCCGGCGGAAAACGGCTCGATATGGATATCGCTGGCACGCAGCTCGACGGCCTTCTCGATCAGATCATTGACCGCGCGCACCACCGGCGCTCCGCTGGCAAGATCGCGCAGGCTCTCGATGTCGTCTTCGCGAGGCAGCGCCGCCGCCGGATCGGTGGCGTCGGCCTCCTCGGCGCTGGAGGAGTTGTTGAGCGCGATGACGACGTCTTCCGACGACGCCACTTTCACATCGATCCCGGCACCAAGCACGATCTGTGCCGCCCGCAATGTCGCCTGGTCGGTCGGATCGACGACCGCAAGCACCGTGGTCCCGTCGGCCGCCCGACATGGATAGACCATGGTCTCGCGCAGGAAGCGCGCCGAGAACGACCCGACCAGCGGCTCGGCCGAGGTCATGTCCTGGAGCGTCAGACGGCCGAGCGCGAAGAAGCGTGCGGCTTCGTCGGCAAATTCGGTCGGTGAGAGATTGGTGATCTCCCACAGTTTCAACTGCCTGACGTCGGCGCCCTGCCCGGTCCGCTCAGCCGATCCGTCGATCGGCGCCAGGTGATTGTTCTGACGCAGATAA
>DASVOL010000683.1:0-2957 GCA_036383375.1 Bradyrhizobium sp.
CGGCACATCGCGCGCGTCGCCGAGCTGCGCCGCGCCTTGCCGCCGGGCGGCGAGGTGACCAGGGCGTATGAGTTCACGGGTGAGTCCGGCGCGGCCTCGCTCGCCGATCTCTTCGGCAACAAGCAGACGCTGATCATCTACAGCTACATGTTCGGCCCGAAGCGCGAGAAGCCGTGTCCGATGTGCACGTCGTTCATGGGCACGTGGGAGGAGAAGCTGCCCGACATCGAGCAGCGCGTGGCGTTGGTGTTCGTGGCGCGCTCGCCGATTGCGCGGCTGATCGAGGCGAAGAGGGCGCGCGGCTGGACGCGTCACAAGATCTATTCGGATGCGTCGGGCGATTACACGCGCGACTATGTCAGCAAGGATGACACCGACGTGCCCGGCTACAATGTCTTCACCCGCCACGACGGTGCGATCCGGCATTTCTGGGCCGGCGAGATGGGCGCCGGCACCGTCGACCCCGGCCAGGACCCGCGCGGCGCGCCGGACATGGATCCGCTCTGGACCCTGCTCGACACCACGCGCGAGGGGCGCGGCGCGGACTGGTATCCGAAGCTCAGCTATTGAGAGATGGATTTTGCTCGATCCCCGCGCGATTACGGGGCGATCGGCAAGGAAATTCTCCCTAGGATTTATCTCGGCATGCGGCGGCGGAACCGGGTGCCGGAATGTCCCATCATGGGACAAAAAAGCCGTTTTGGCGGTCCAATGTCATCTTAAAAAAGCCCTACGCCACAGGCACTTCCCGCGTTGCAGGGGATCGCATCCGGTTAAGTCGCATTTAACTAAAAGTCGCCTTAATGGCCGTCTGTGCCCCCGCGCGACGTTGAGCCGAACATCGTTCGACGATGCGTCGAGTGAGGGACAAAGGTGGACCTGTTTTGAGCGCCGGGCGTATGGGTACGAGTGCGAGTGCGTATGTTCTTGGGGCGCCAAGCCGCAAGAAAACCTCCCGAAAAATCCTCCCACAGCATTTCCTCGGCAGCGCCGCGGTGGCGGGGCTGGTGCTTGGCTGCGCCTGGACCGTCTACGCCAACATTTTTGCCGCGAGCGTCTATCCGTCGGTAGGCAATGCGTCGTTTGAAGCGCCGGCAGTGAAGCGTCCGGTCGCCGTTGCCGCGCGGCCCGCACCCGCGTTCAACGAGGTGTTCGCGTCTCTGACGCCGGCGCCGGCGGCACCCGCCAAGACCGCTGCCAAGACCGAGGTCGCGAGGTCGGAAGCCCCGACACCGTCACTTATGTTTAACGATCGGTTTGCGGCCGCCGCGCCCGTGGGCGTCGCGTCCAGCGTCGTGGCCGACGCCGCACCGCAGATCGACCCGATCAAGCAGGCCGCTGAACCCAAGGTCGCCGTAGCGGCGAGGGCGGTGGCGACGGCAGAGCTCGCCGAGACATCGAAGCCGTTGCCGGCGCCGAAATCGGTCGAGGCCGCCAAGAAGCAAGCCGCCGCCAATCTGAAGGTGGCGCTCAACGATCCCGCCGCGACGGTTGAGCCCAAGGGAACTGAGAAGGCGGCCGAGAAGGCGCCCGAGGCCAAGCAGGCAACGAAATCCGGTAGCGTCCGTGACATGGCCGCGCGCGCCAAGGCCGCGGTGCTGTCGATCGCATCGAGCGAGCGGCAGACCATGGTCGAGAAGCTGTGGGGCAAGCGCGAGTCGAGCGGCGGGCTGCTCTCCTTCGCTTCCGCCGACGCCAATGTCACCGGTAGCATCCCGTCGACGCTGGACCAGAACCCGATGCTCGGCGGCTCGCCGCCCTATGACCGCCAGACCGCGGTCTACGACATCTCGGCCAAGACCGTGTACCTGCCGGACGGCACGCGCCTCGAAGCGCATTCCGGCCTCGGCTCCCGGCTCGACGATCCCAGATCCTCGCACATGAAGATGGTCGGCGTGACGCCGCCGCACATCTACGAGCTCAAGCCGCGCGAGGCGCTGTTCCACGGCGTGCCGGCGCTGCGGCTCAATCCGATCGGCGGCGAGGGCAAGATCTTCAACCGCGACGGCCTGCTCGCGCACACCTTCATGCTCGGCCCGAACGGCGACTCCAACGGCTGCGTCTCGTTCAAGGACTATTACGCGTTCCTCGACGCCTACCGTAACAAGGGCATCCGCCGCCTCGCAGTCTTGGCTAGGGTTCAGTAAGCGCCGTCCTGTTGGGGGCGCTGCCCCCACGGCGTGAGCTACGCCACCAGCCCCCGTACCTGTCCGAACGTCGCAATGGCCATGCCTTGAAAGGCCGTTGGGGGCGCTATATCCTGCGAAATACAAGGGTGCCAGGGCCAACAGCGCCGCGCTCCCGAGGGGCACAGAACCCGCGGAGCAGGGGAGGTAAGCATGAGCCGGTCGCAGGCCGTCATGCACACGGACAAGGTTCTCGACGTGCTGGCCGGAGGCGGGGCGCCATCCGACCTGTCGGCGTCGTGGCGCAGGTCCGGCCATTTGCATGCGCTCGATCCGGCGAGCCGCCGGCCGTCGCATCGTCTCGGCCAGGCCGAAATCGTCGCTGCACAGCAGCGCCTTGGTGAATTCCTGAAGGTCGCCCAGAGCACGCTCGACCGGCTGTTCCTTGCGGTGGGCGGGGTCGGCTGTTCGGTGCTGCTGGCGGACCGTGACGGCGTCGTCGTCGACCGGCGCGGCGCGGGCGCCGATGATGCGACGTTCGACGCCTGGGGGCTCTGGACCGGTGCGGTCTGGAGCGAGAAATACGAGGGCACCAACGGCATCGGCACCTGCATCGTCGAGAAGCGCCCGCTGTCGATCGACCGCGAGCAGCACTTCTTCACCCGCAATTCCGGACTGTTCTGCACCACCGCGCCGATCTTCGACGAGCATGGCGAGCTCGCCGCGGCGCTCGATGTCTCGTCCTGCCGAGCGGATCTGACCGACGGATTTTCCCGGCTGATCGCGACCACGGTGACGGATGCTGCGCGCGCGATCGAAGCCGAGAATTTT
>DASVOL010000684.1:0-4783 GCA_036383375.1 Bradyrhizobium sp.
CGATCCGGCGCCGGATGGCGGTCCACCCAACAACTGGCTGTCGGAGTTCGGCGGCAGCGCCTGGACGTATGACGAGGCCTCGGGCCAGTACTACTACCACGCGTTCCTGACCCAGCAGCCTGATCTGAACTGGCGCAATCGTGAGGTCAGGGACGCGATCTATGACGTGATGCGATTCTGGTTGCGCAAGGGCGTCGACGGTTTTCGTGTCGACGTGATCTGGCATCTGATCAAGGACGCCGAATTCCGCGACAATCCGCCGAACCCGCATTACCGGGAGGGCCGGCCGCCGCACGAGAAGGTGCTGACGCAATATTCAACCGATCAGCTCGAAGTCCACGCGGTCATCACCGAGATGCGCCGTGTCACCGAGGAGTTCGACAACCGCGTGCTGATCGGCGAGATCTATCTGCCGCTGCACCGGCTGGTCGCCTATTACGGCAACGATCTGCGCGGCGCGCAAATGCCGTTCAACTTCGCGCTGCTGTCGACCTTGTGGAGCGCGCGCGCGGTCGAGCAGATCATCGCCGACTATGAGAAGGCGCTGCCGCCGGGGGCATGGCCGAACTGGGTGCTCGGCAATCACGACCGGCCGCGGGTGGCGAGCCGGGTGGGGCCCGCGCAGGCGCCGGTCGCCGCAATGCTGCTGCTGACGCTGCGCGGCACCCCGACGCTGTATTACGGCGACGAGATCGGCATGCGCCAGGTTGCGATCGCCCCTGGCGAGGTGCGCGATCCCTTTGAGAAGAACGTGCCCGGCATCGGCGTCGGCCGCGACGGCTGCCGCACCCCGATGCAATGGAGCGCCGAGCGCTATGCCGGTTTCTCGACCACAAGGCCGTGGCTGCCGCTCACGCCGGATTTCGCAACCGACAATGTCGCGAGCCTGGAGACGGACCGGGCGTCGATCCTCAACTTCTACAAGGCGCTGATCGCGCTGCGGCGAAGGCTGCCCCAGCTCGTCCACGGCAGCTACGAGCCGGTGACGGCGCACGGCGATGTCCTGCTCTACCGGCGGCGCAGCGCCGAGGGCGTGGTCGTGATCGCGCTGAATTTCGGCGCGGCCCCCGCGTCGGTCTCCTCCAGCGCCATCGGCTTCAGCAACGAGGTCCTGCTGTCGACCTTGATGGACCGCCAAGGCGAGAAGATCGAAGGCGTCCTCGACCTGCGCGGCAATGAAGGCGTGATCCTCGGGCTGCCGCTGGATGTCGCGACCGAGTGAGGTGAGCAGATCGGTTAGACTCCCTCTCCCGCTTGCGGGGGAGGGTGGGATGGGGGTCGCTCCGCAACGAGGTTATCGATGCTAGGCCGCGAATACTCCGCCCTGCTCCGTGGGCACGAATTATTCCTTGCTGACAATCGCGGTCCCGTTGGGGCGAGAGAGCCCCCACCCTGACCCTCCCCCGCACGCGGGGGAGGGGACGGAGAAGTGTGGCCAGTCCCTACCGCTTGATCTGCGCCTTCAGCGTATCCTCGACCACGCGATCGAACGATGCTGCCTTCGGCGCGCTTTTGCGGTGCTCGGCGACATATTTGTCGCGCTTGGCGACCAGTGCGGCGAGCTTCTCGTTCAGCGCCTTGCGCTGGGTGATCTGCTTGTCGATCTCGGCGCTGCGCGCCTCGGGCTTCATGGCGCGGAGATTGTCGGGCAGGTCCTCATCCCTGACCTTGGCGATGTCGTTGCGGCCGGCCGCGACGTCAGCGACCAGATCGCCGTCGCCGGTCACCGCCTCCGACGTCACCTTGGCGCGCTTGTTGATGAAGCTGGCCATCTCCGAGGCGCGCGCCGGTGAAGCCGCCGCGACGCTAGCCAGCTGCTGGGTCTTGGATTCGGTGCGCTTCTGCAGCGCGCGCGGGCCATAGGGAATCACGGTGCCGTTGATCTCGCGCTGCAGGATGATGATGTCCTCGTCGAACGGTGTCTCGATGGTGACGATCTGGCCGCCGTCCTGCGGGATCGGGATGAATTCGCCGTTACCGTTCTGCGCGATGTCGCGCCATACCCGCTCGGTATCCTGCGCGTTGCCGGCGAGCACGGCGTTGACGATGATGTCCTTCTGCTTGGCGACCGCGAGCGTGACCGGGTATTTGGTGTCCTGCGCATAGTCCATATGCGGCGGGGCATCGCCGACCAGGAATACGATGCGCGTGCTGTCGCGGCCTTGCGTCCACTGCATCTTGTTGACGGCGACGTCGAGCGCCTCGTTGACGCTCTCCGGCCAGTCACCGCCGCCGCGCGCCTTCAATTCGAGCAGATTGGCGTAGAGATCCTGGATGTCGCGCGTCAGCTCGACCTTTTTGGTCACATACTCATCGCCGATGTCGCGATAGGCGATCAGGCCCATCCTTATATCGGCGTCGGGATTGGAATCGACGATCGCGGTCGCGATCGACCAGATCTTGCGCTTGGCGCCCTCGATCAATCCGCCCATGGAGCCCGTGGTATCGAGCACGAAGGCGACTTCGACCACAGGCTTGGCGATCGCCGAGGACAGTCCGGCGGACAGTGGAAGGGTTGCGAGAGCGAAGACGAACGAGCGAAGTGTGATGCGTGACCGCATGGGTCTCTCCTCCAGTGGTTTCGTCCCTCGGAACCAAGGTTCCACCGGCTTCGCGGTGGCACGAGGCCGAAATCGCGGCGGCCTGGGTGCGAATTTGCGGCCGATTCCGGCGCTGCCGTTAGCCTGCGGAATCGGCTAGTCTTCGCCTAATGGAATCGCCCGCCCGCCAGATCGCGCTTGTGCCCGCGCCCGACCGACGCCAGTCGGAAACCGCGCTTGCGATCGCGCGCGGCACCGCGAGACTTCTGAGATCGCTGGGATTTTCCTGCATCAGCGAATTGCCGCTGCCGTCCGGCCGCCGCGCCGATCTGGTCGCGCTGAACGAGCGCGGCGAGATCTGGATCGTCGAGATCAAGTCATCGGTTGAGGATCTGCGTGCCGACCAGAAATGGCAGGACTACCGAATGCATTGCGACCGGTTGTTCTTCGCCTTCACGCAGGATCTGCCGTGCGAGATCTTCCCCTCGGACACCGGCCTGATCATCGCCGACGCCTATGGCGCGCATCTGCACTGCGAGGCGCCGGAGCATCGCCTGCCGGCGGCCACCCGCAAGGCGATGACGGTGCGCTTTGCGATGGCTGCGGCGCAGCGGATCAATCGCCTGGTCGATCCGCAGGGGCATGAACTCTAACAGCAAGCGCTACCGTGATCCGTCATCCTGAGGTGCGAGCGGAGCGAGCCTCGAAGGATGCACGGCCCGGCTGGTGGCCGTCGACCCTTCGAGACGCGCTACGCGCTCCTCAGGGTGACGGTGATAGAGCTGTAGGATGGGTAGAGCGCAGCGAAACCCATCATGTGTCCATGCCGAAGAAGGTTGATGGGTTTCGCTTCGCTCTACCCATCCTACGAAACCACAAAAGCAAATGGCCGGGACGAAGCCCGGCCATCGCAAACCAATATGGAGCGATCGTTTAGCGCGGGGCGCGCTTGGCGAGGATGCGCTGCAGGGTCCGGCGGTGCATGTTGAGGCGGCGCGCAGTCTCCGAGACGTTGCGGTTGCACATCTCGTAGATGCGCTGGATGTGCTCCCAGCGCACGCGGTCCGCCGACATCGGATTGGCCGGCAGCTCGGACTTCTCGGTGCCGGTCGCAAGCAGCGCGGCGACGACGTCATCGGCGTCGGCGGGCTTCGAGAGATAGTCGACAGCACCCATCTTCACCGCGGTCACGGCGGTGGCGATGTTGCCGTAGCCGGTCAGCACGATTGCGCGCGCCTCGGGGCGCTTGCGCTTCAACGCCGAGACGACGTCGAGGCCGTTGCCGTCGCCGAGGCGGAGGTCGACGACCGCGAAAGCGGGCGCGGCGCGGCCGATCTCGGCGAGACCATCAGACACCGTGTCGCATGACTTCACCGCGAAACCGCGCGTCTCCATCGCACGCGACAGGCGTTCCAGGAACGGCTTGTCGTCCTCGACGATGAGGAGCGAGCGGTCGGCATGGTCATTCAGTTCAGTGATGGCGTTCACGATCCATTTTTCCCTGTGGCGGACACCTATTATATGGGGTCCTACTGCGGCGCTGCCAAGGCAGCCTAAAGTCGCGTGCAGCTCGGGAAAGAGCGATGCATCCGGTATGCCAGAATTGCGATTAAGAATCGTTCTTAAGCTTCAGGTTCATCGGCCGGCGCGGCTTCCTCGAAGCGCTCGCGGGGCCAGACGATCTGCACCACGGCGCCGTGATCGGGGAAGGTGCGATTGGTAAACGACACCTTGGCTCCGGTGCGTTCCAGCAGCGTTCTTGCGATGAAAACGCCCAAGCCCAGGCCGCCGCGGGCGTTTTGGGCCTCATCTGCGCCCCGGCGGCGCGACAAATACGGCTCGCCGATCCGCTTCAGCATGTCGGGCGCGATGCCCGGGCCGTCGTCGGAGACCACGATCTCGATGGTTTCGGCGTTCCACCACGCGTTCACCTCGACGGTTTGGTGCGCGAAATCGACCGCATTTTCGAGAATGTTTCCGACACCATAAAGGATCGCGGGATTGCGCGCCGCGACCGGTTCACGCGTTGCTGCGACAGCAAGCCGCACCTTGATGTTGATGCCGAAATCGCGATGCGGCGCCACCGCCTCCTCGATCAGGGTCGACAGCTTCATGGTGTCGAACGGCGCGCCGCTCGATGACAATTGCGCAATCTTGCTCAGGATGTCGCGGCAGCGCTGCGCCTGTTCGCGCACCGTCTTGAGGTCGTCGGTGATCGCCGGGTCGTGCACGGTCTTCTCGAG
>DASVOL010000685.1:0-2172 GCA_036383375.1 Bradyrhizobium sp.
AGTCTTTTTGGGGCCGAGTCTGATAACAACTTCTCTGTAGCTGCGCCTAGTGTTGATGACCACGGCTAGCGCAGCATAGACAGTGTCATCGCCCGGCTTGACCGGGCGATCCAGTATCCCAGAGGCGGAAATTTGGGAGCACGCAGCTACTACGTCTACATCCTCGCCAGCCGCATCGGCGGCACACTCTACATCGGTGTGACAAATGATCTCATTCGCAGAGTCGGCGAGCACAGACTGAAACTCATCGAGAGTTTCACTGAGAAGTATGATGTCGTGAGGTTGGTCTATTTCGAGCAATTCGACGATCCCGAGAACGCGATCAAGCGCGAGAAGCGGCTCAAGAAATGGCCGCGCGCATGGAAAATCTCCCTAATCGAGAAGGACAATCCGGACTGGAACGATCTTTACCCGGAGATTGCTGGTGGTGGCGGATAGGCCTCTGGGATACTGGATCGCCCGGTCGAGCCGGGCGATGACAGTCTTTTTGCGGCCGAATCTGGTAACACCTCATCTATGACAGCCCCTGAAGCGACGTCAGACGCGCCCGCGAAGCCGCAGGGACAGCCCGCCACCTCCTGGCGCGACAGCTTCGCCGTGTATCTGCAGCCGCGCGTCCTGATCGTGCTGCTGCTCGGCTTCTCGTCCGGCCTGCCGCTGGCGCTGTCGGGCTCGACGCTGCAGGTGTGGATGAAGGAGGCCGGGGTCGATCTCGGCACCATCGGGCTGCTCGCGCTGATCGGCACGCCCTACACGCTGAAATTCCTCTGGGCGCCGCTGGTCGATGCGCTGCACGTGCCGCTGTTCACGCAGATCTTCGGTCGCCGCCGCGGCTGGCTGCTGCTCTCGCAACTGCTGCTGATCGCGACGATCCTGGTGCTGGCGCTGGCCGATCCGGCGCGGTCGCCATGGTTTGCGGCCTTTGCCGCGCTGCTGGTCGCAACCGCCTCGTCGACGCAGGACATCGTCGTCGACGCCTTCCGCGTCGAAAGCCTGCCCGAGAGCGAGCAGGCCGCGGGCATGGCATCCTATGTCGCGGCCTATCGCATCGGCATGCTGGTCTCCACCGCAGGCGCGCTGTTCATCGTCAGCGGCTTCGAGTCGGCCGGAGTGGCGCGTCCGTCGGCATGGATGTGGGGCTACGTGGTGATGGCCGCGCTGGTCGTGATCGGCATCGTCACGGCGCTGGCTGCGACCGAGCCGGTCCAATCGAAAGGCGCGGAGGCCGCCACGCATGCGCAGACCGCAGCCGAGCGCGTGCTGCACGCGGCGCTCGGCGCATTCTCCGAATTCCTCAGCCGCAAGGACGCATTGGCGGCGCTCGCCTTCGTGGTGCTGTTCAAGTTCACCGACGCGTTTTCGGGCACCATGACCGCGCCGTTCGTGATCGACATCGGCTTTTCCAAGGTCGATTACGCCGCGATCGTGAAGGGCGTCGGCCTTGCCGCGACCCTGATCGGCGGCTTTGCCGGCGGCTTCGTGGCGCGGCGCTATTCGCTGGCGACCAGCCTGTGGATCGGCGGCGTGCTGCAGGCCGTCGCCAACCTCTCATTCTCCTGGCTCGCGCATGTCGGCGTCGATCAATGGGCGCTGGCGCTTGCGATCACCGCCGAGAATTTCACCAGCGCGATCGGCACCGTGATCTTCGTCGCCTACCTCTCGGCGCTGTGCCGCAATCCGCTGCACACCGCGACCCAGTACGCACTGCTCACGGCGCTCGCGGCGGTCGGCCGCACCTATCTGTCATCGGGTGCGGGCTATGTGGCGAAAGCCGTCGGCTGGCAGATGTTCTTCGTGATCTGCGTGCTGGTCGCGATCCCGAGCCTGATCCTGCTCGCCTGGCTGCAACGGCGCGGGCATTTCGACGAGCTGGGACCGGTGCGGGTTTAGTCCAGCCGCTTGCCCCCGTCATCACCCGGCTCGACCGGGTGATCCAGTATTCCAGAGGCGTTCGTGATTCAATGGAGAAGCCGCGGCGTACTGGATCGCCCGGTCGAGCCGGGCGATGACAGCGAAATTTGCGGCACAAACCTACTTCGCCACCACGCTCCACTTGGTGACGATGGCTTCGCTCATCTCGCCGGCGTCCTTGGCGCAGGCGATCTCGTCGACCTTCACCGAGATGGCCTTGCCGGAGAGGCTCTTGAGCTGCGCGGCCTGGGCGTCGTTGGT
>DASVOL010000686.1:0-6107 GCA_036383375.1 Bradyrhizobium sp.
CTTCACGCAGGGGCCATTGAGCCTCTATGCATTCCGCGGCTTCCTCGGCTTTGCCGAGTCCGGCCTGTTTCCCGGCGTGATGCTGCTGCTGAGCCTCTGGTTTCCGTTCAGCTATCGCGCCCGCTACAACGCCATGTTCAACTATGCGGTGCCGATCTCCTATATCTTCGCCTCGCTGATCTCCGGCGCCATCCTCGAGCTGAACGGAACGTTCGGCATCTCGGGCTGGAAATGGCTGTTCATCCTCGAAGGCGTGCCGCCCATCATTCTGGGGATCATCGGCATCTTCTACTTGACCGACCGTCCGCAGCAGGCGAGCTGGCTGACGGCGGCGGAGCGCAACTGGCTGACCGGCGCGCTGGAGCGCGACGCCAAGGCAACCGGGGTGGTGCATGCCGAGGGCGTGCTCAGGACCATCACCAAGCCGATGGTGCTGCTGTTCGGCTTCTGCAATTTCGGCCTGTTCTGCGGCCTGGCGTCGCTGTTCCCCTGGCTGCCGCAGATCATCAAGTCGTTCGGCCTGCCGAATTCGCAGGTCGGCTTCGTGACCGCGATCCCGCCGATCGCCGGCCTGATCGGCATGATTGCACTGTCGCGGCACTCCGACCATGTCGGTGAGCGCTTCTACTATGCCGCGACGACCTTCGTGATCGCCGCAGCGGGCTTCGCGATCGCTGCCTTCTCCACATCGCCGGTCTGGATCATCGTCGGATTCATGGTTGCCAATGTCGGCGTCTATGGTACGCAGGCCGTGTTCTGGACCATCCCGCAGTCCTACATGTCGCGGCAGAGCGCGCCGGGAGCGATCGGCCTGGTCGGCATGATCGGCAGCATCGGAGGCGCGACGATCCCGATCGTGATCGGACGCGCCAAGGATGCCTCGGGCAGCTTCACCACCGGTTTCCTCGTGGTCACAGCCGTCCTCCTCGTCGCGGCGGTCCTCGTGTTGATCGCGCGCACACAACTCGTGAAAGAATGAAAAGCCGGACTGCAACACATCGTACCAAAGTCGCTGATCCGCGACGCGCCCCGCAGGAGGATGCGCGCTCGGAACTGGTGATCGATTTCGAACGCTACGTGCCGACGGTGCTGTCGAGCTTGGTCGCGAAATTGCGCGCGAATGCCAACGCGTTCTTCCCGCAGGCCTACGGCGTGTCGCTCGCGGAATGGCGGGTGCTGTCCTTTCTCCGGGAGCATGAGCCCGCCAGCGCCTACGACATCTGGACCAACGCGCAATTGGACAAGGCCGTCGTCAGCCGCGAGACGACGTCGCTGAAGAAGAAGGGGCTGATCGAACTGACGCCGGTCCGAGGCAGCGCCCGGAACCGGAGCGAGATCCGCCTGACCGCGCAGGGCGTGGCGCTGCTCGACCGCAGCCTCGACGAAATCCTGCGCCGGCACAGCAACCTCACGGCCGGCCTCGATGCAAGGACGCTGGACACCTTCTTCCGTGTCGTTGATCACATCGAGCACCGCATTCCTCACATGGCCGATCCGTCCGAAGGTGCCGCGCCGGCCCATGCGCCGGTCAAGCGCATTGCGAAGCGGAGATCGCCGAGCGGCGCCTGAACGCGGCGATCGAAATACGATTCACGGGGCGGTGAGTGCACGAGGGAACCGGACGTAATTTATGTTTCAGTAAGCAAGTTGTAGCTAAAGTCGATCAGTGAGTTGCGTATAGGAGACTTCCAGTGATCGACTTTGACGAACTTCGTAGTATCGCGGCGGATGTTCGTATCTTTATCGATGCTTCGGAAGACAAGGGTGGCGCGCTGAAGGCCATCGTCGATGCTTACGACGTCGTTCTCGGCATCTTCCCGGCCGGCCCCGGAATGGACCTGCACGTGGTCAAGGGCACCGAAGTTCTCAATCACATCGCGCAGACCCAGGCCTCGACGGGCTTCACGCACACCGCCATCGCATTCCAGAACCGCGAGCAGGCTGTTGCGCTTGAGCACCTGATGGCGGCGTAGCCACCGGTGTCGGACGGCGAACGGCTGCGCATTTCGCTTTGAGATCAAATGATTGCCCGCCATGCGGCGGGCGCGATATGCACTTTGTGCCAATCTTGTCCCCAGGGCGCGCGGTCCCTGGCAAAACGACGTCCTGACCCATCAATTCCGCGCCGTCGTCCACGTTGCCTTCCCGGGCAAAACCGGCAAAAATCCCACCCACGATTCCGCCGTGAGACGCGTGGATATGGGCCAGCACCTGACGGTTCACAGCGGCGAGCTTGACGGCTTCGAGGGACTCCACGACGCCGTCAAAGGCTCGCATGTCGAGGTCATGCAGCTTGAGCGCGGCAAGCTGCGCGGGACGTTGTCCCATGTCGGGATCGGCGATTTCTCGCTCAGCATCGGCGCATTCAATGTCGGGGTCCGCACCCAGCGCACTTCCGCCGATAACAAGCTGATCATCGGAATGCTGCTGAACGCCACCGATCGCGTCACGCATTGGGCATTCGACATGCAGCCGGCCGACGTGCTGGTGATCCCTCCCTCGGTCGAGCATGACGGCGTCTTTCACAAGGCCTCGTCCTATGCCGCCATCCGCTTCGACATGGCCGATCTGCCCGACATATTCGGCGGTGAGCCGCGGCTCGCCGATGCCGAAACATGGAGCGTCAAGAACCATTTTCGCGCGGACCGCACGATCGGCATGAGCGCAGCGGACAGGCTGCCGCAAATCATCGCGCATCTCGCGCGGTATCCGGACGCCTTGTCGGAGGCGTCGGCCGAATTCTGGAAACGCGCGATCATCGACTGCGTGACGGCGACGGTCGTCACGTCGATGCCACCAGACGGAACCAGCTATCTGCCGTCGGCGATGAAGCTGGTGCGTGACGTCGAGGACTATCTGCTCGCCGCGGGCTCCCGTCCGGTTCATGTCTCGGAAATCTGCACCGAGCTCCGGCTGTCGCGACGCAGCCTGCACCGCGCCTTCCACGAGGTGTTCGGCGTCGGCCCGGTGACGTTCCTGCGCTACAAACGGCTCTGCATGATCCGTTCGATCCTGCGCGAAAGCACGCCGGAGCAGACCACCGTTTCCAAGGTCGCGATCGAACAAGGCTTCATCGAGCTCGGGCGCTTCTCGCAATACTACCGCGCGATGTTCGGGGAGTATCCGTCGCAGACGCTCGGCTACGCCGGCTAAAGCACGTTCATTTCGATCGCCCCGGATCGCCATTGCCCGACAGCACCTGCGCGGCGCCGCCGACGCCACGCCGGAAGGCCTCATCGAAGGTGACGCCGCGGAACTGCCATGTGTAGTCCTTGCCGCGCCACGCCATCCGCCATTGCGTGGCCCAGCCGAGATCCTTGTCATCCCAGACCAGCTGTCCGACCAGAATGGCCTCGCCGCCCTGCGGCGCCACGATCGCGCTCAGCTGCGCCGGCGGCATCTTCAGGAGCCCGGCCGCCGTGACATTGGCGCGCGTCAACGCCGCCGTATCCGGCAGCACGAAGCGCATGCCGCGCTTGCCGGCCGCAGCCGCGAGCGCATCGCGCTGCAGATCGGACTGCGTCCCGTCCGATGTGACGATGAAGTCCTTCGGGCCGTGCAGCATCTCGACGAAGACGCCGAGCGCCGGCCGCTGCGCTCGCCACGGCTTGAGGCCGAGCGCGGCGAGAATGCCGTCGATCTTGCTCTGGTCGAAAGCCACCGTCAGGTCGTAAGGCCGGTCGCGGGTGCCCTGCTCGTCATGATGCGGCTTGCCGGCATACTGGTCGTGATAGTCGAAACTGCCGACGAACTCCCCGGCCCTGGCTTTGTAGCCGGCGAGACGGCGATCGCCTGCCAGCATCGGCTGGCCGGAGACCTTGATCAGGACGTCCTCAAGGCATGCACCGAAGCCGATGATGCGGTTCGGCTCGCCCTGGCCGGTGACGACGGTCTGCGCGCGGTAGAGGCTGTCATCCGCCGCCATCGCAGCGTTGCAACAGATCAACGCAGCGGCAAGCAAGATCACTCCGCGCGCGAACGCTGCGATCAGATTGCGTTTCGTCTCAAGCAAGGCAGCCATGGTCACCTCCGCTCGCTTACGTCATCGACGGTACATTGGCGGTATTTTCCGCCAGCGCCAATCCGTTCCGACATGGGCGCCATTCCATCGGCTGCACTGCACGCTATGGCCACGCGCGGCGGGCCTGGCATATGCTGGGTGGAAGCGCGGCGGCGCCCGTTGCGCTGCCGATGACAACAAGCCCCAGCAGGAGACGCCCCGTGAAATGCTATGAGTTGCAAGGCCCCGGCGGCGTCGACGCGCTTGCGCTGGTCGACAAGCCGGTTCCGCAGGCCGGCCCCGGCGAGGTGCTGGTGCGGCTGAAGGCGGCGACGCTGAACTATCGCGACCTGCTCACGGTCAAGGGCGGCTACGGCTCGCGGCAGAAATTTCCGCTGGTGCCGGTCTCCGACGGCGCCGGTGTCGTCGAGGCGGTCGGCGCCGGTGTCAGGAGTTTCGCAGCCGGCGATCGCGTGATCGGCAGCTTCTTCGAAAGCTGGCTCGGCGGCGAGCCGAGCGAGGCGCGGATGCGCGCAGCGCTCGGTGGCAGCGTCGACGGCGTGCTGACCGAATATCGCGTATTCCCGGCGCACGCGCTGGTGCGGACGCCGGAGCATCTGAACGACGTCGAGGCCGCGGCGCTGCCGTGCGCCGGCCTCACGGCGTGGAGCGCAGTGGTCAAGCTCGGCAACATCAAGCCGGGACAAACCGTGCTGACCCAGGGCACCGGCGGCGTCTCGCTGTTCGCGCTGCAATTCGCCAAGATGTGCGGCGCCCGGGTCATCGCGACCTCCTCCAGCGACGCCAAGATCGTGCGGCTGAAGCAGCTCGGCGCCGATGTGACGCTCAACTACAAGACCACGCCCGACTGGGGCAAGAAGGCGCGCGAGCTGACCGGGCGCGGCGTCGATCTCGTCGTCGAGGTCGGCGGCGTCGGCACGCTGAACGAGTCGATCCGCGCGACGAAAATCGGCGGCACCATCGCCTTCATCGGCGTGCTCGCCGGTCCCGCCTCGTCCGACACAAGGTTGCCGCTGATGGTGATGCAGCAGCAGCGGCTGCAGGGCGTCACCGTCGGCTCGATCGAGGATCTGCAGGCGCTGTGCGACGGCATCAGCATGCATGGCGTCAAGCCCGTGATCGACAAGGTGTTCGGCTTCGACCAAGTCAAGGACGCGTTCGCCCACATGGCGAGCGGCGCGCATTTCGGCAAGATCGCGATTGCGATCGGCTAGCATGCTTGCCTAGCGCCCCGTGAACTGGGCCTTGCGCTTCTCGACGAAGGCCTGACGGCCTTCCTTCGCGTCGGCGCTTTCGCGGATCGTCATCTGCAGCTCGATTTCGCGGCGGAACTGATCGGCGTAGCTGGCGTGCTCGCTCTCCTCGAGCAGCTGCCGTGTCGCGACCAGCGCGCGTGTCGGACCATCGGCGAGGCGGCCGGCGAGCGTCTTCGCCTCGCCGAGCAGCCTTGCGTCATCGACCACGTCGCGCACCAGTCCCCACTCCTTGGCCCGCTCGGCCGACAAAGGCTCGTTCAGCAGCATCAGCTCGAGCGCGCGCTGCCGGCCGATCAGGCGCGGCAGGAGCCAGGTCGAGCCGAGGTCGGGCACCAGGCCGATCCGGCTGAACACCTGGATGAAGCTCGCCGAGCGCGCGGCCAGGATGATGTCGCCGGACATCGCAAGGCTGAAGCCGCCGCCGGCCGCGACGCCGTTGACCGCGACCACCACCGGCATCCGGCATTCGCGCAAGGCCTGCATCGCCGGCCAGTAATGGTTCATCACGCCGGTGTAGATATTGTCGCCGAGCGAGTTGAACGCCTTGAGATTCTGCCCGGAGCAGAAGCCGCGTCCCTCCCCGGTCAGGATCAGCGCGCGGATGCCGGGCTCGACGCCCATCTCGCCGATGGCACGCGCGAGATCGCCGAGCAGTTCCGGCGTCATGGCGTTCAGGCTGGCGGGATCGTTCAGCGTCAGAATGCCGACCTTACCGTCCCGCTCACGCTTCACACTGCTCATTTTCCGCTCCCCGAAATTGGTTCTTGTTGCACTGACAGTGCCATGCTTGGCATGCTACGCCAACGCGACCCGCCCGCAACAAGAACAGC
>DASVOL010000687.1:0-15457 GCA_036383375.1 Bradyrhizobium sp.
GGTCGGGATCACGTTGACGAAGAAGATGGTCTGCCAGCCGTAATTCTCGGTTAGGTAGCCGCCGATGGTCGGGCCGATCGCCGGCGCAAACGTCACGGCGAGCGCGAACATCGCAAGGCCGATCGGCTGCTGCACCTTCGGCAGCTTGGTGAAGACAAGCGTGAAGGCCATCGGGATCAGCACGCCGCCGAAGAAGCCCTGCAGGCCGCGCATCGCGATCATCGACGGAAGGTCGTGGGTGAAGGCACAGGCGACCGAGAAGATCGCAAACAGCGTGGCGAAGCCGATGATGATCTTGCGGAACGAGAACACCCGGCTGAGAAAGTCGGTCAGCGGGATCACCACGATCTCGCCGATCAGGTAGGACGTCGAGATCCAGGAGCCGTTGTCGACGCCGGTGCCGATGCCGCCCTCGATATTGAGCAGCGAGGCGTTGGTGATCTGGATGTTGAGGATCGCCATGAAGGCGCCGATCATCGCGGCGACGATGGAAATCCAGACGGCCATGCTGGCGCGGTTGGGATCGACCGCTACCGCTGCCGCGCGCGGCGCAGCAGCCGGGGAGGAGAGCGCGAGGTCGGACATGACATCACCTATTTGAAAGAGGCGACAGCGAGCTTGGGCGAGGCGCTGGAGCGTGGAGTCTCCCCGGCGGGATGCGACAGCGTCGCGATCGACGGGATCACCGACATGCCCGGCCGCAGGTCGACATTGGTCGCGTCGAGCACGATCTTCACCGGGATGCGCTGCACCACCTTGGTGAAGTTGCCGGTGGCGTTGTCCGGCGGCAGCAGCGCGAATTCCTGGCCGCTGGCGGGCGCGAGGCTGTCGACATGGCCGCGCACCACCTGACCGGGGAACATGTCGACCTCGATCTCGACCGGCTGGCCCTTGCGGACATTGGTGAGCTGCGTCTCCTTGTAATTCGCGATCACATAGGCGCCGGTGGCCGGCACCAGCGACATCAGTTGCGTGCCGGCCTGCACGTACTGGCCGGTGCGCAGCGTGCGGTTGCCGACCACGCCGTCGATCGGCGCAGTGATGGTGGTGTAGCCGAGGTTGAGCTCGGCCTGGTTTTGCAGGGCGGTAGCCCGTCCCAACGCCGCAACCGCCTGGGCGATCTCGGCCTTGAGCAGTTCCACCTGGCGCTCGGCGGAGGCGAGGTTTGCCGTGTCGCGGACGATGGCGGCCTGCGCGCTGGCGTAGCGCGACTGCGCCTGCTGCGCGTTCTGCACGCTGCCGTAGCCGGTGCCTGCGAGGTCGGTGTAGCGCTTGTTCTCCTGCTCGGCGAATATCTGCGTCGCAGTATCCACCGCAAGCGTCGCGCGCGCCGCCTCGATCACCGAGTGCTGCACGTCGAGCTGGGCGCGCTTGCTGGTGATCGCAGCTTCCGCGGCGGCGACGTCAGCCTTCGACTGATCCAGCGCGACCTTGAAATCACGCTCGTCGATCCGCGCCAAAATCTGCCCGGCGCGCACGTGTTCATTGTCGCCGACCAGCACCGCGCTGAGATAACCGGAGACCTTTGGCGCGATGGTGGTGTTGTCGGCCTTCACATAGGCGTCGTCGGTCGAGATCTGAAAGCGGCCGACCGTCCAGTAATCCCAGCCATACCAGGCGCCGCCCGCGAGCAGGGCGAGGGCTGCGCCGGTCATCAGCAGGCGGCGAAGCTTGCCCTTGGCGGCGGGCGGCTTGGCCATCTCCGGATTTGCGATCAACTGCTTGGCGGTCTCGGCCGGAACCTGGCTCTCGGCCTTGAAGGACGTTTCGTGCTGGCTCATGGCAGGTGCTCCTGATCGTTCTATCTCGCTGGGAAACCGTGGGAATTTCGATTCCGGCGTCCCGGGATAATTAGGAAACTTGATGTTTTCCAAAATAGAGCCCATATTTGGACTGTCAATAGAATGACAGTCATCATCTAAAAGCATGGCTCGCGGATGAACCGAAACGACAAGGACGAGACAGCGCAAAGCGCACCGGCGCCGGAACGGCGCGGCCGCGGGCGGCCGCAGCTTCGTTCCGACGACGAAACACGCGCACTGATCTATGAGGCCGCGCGGCGTGAATTCGCGGAGCGTGGCTTCGCCGCGGCCAGCATCGCCGACGTGGCCTGCCGCGCCGGCGTTTCCACCAAGACGCTCTATCGTCTGATCCCGACTAAGCTCGCGCTGTTCGAGGGCATGGTGACCGACCGGGTGGAGCGGTTCGTGTCCATCGTGAATCTCGGCGCCTGCGATGGCCGCAATGTCGCGGCGGCGCTGGAGGCGGCGCTGCTGACCTGCGCCGAGCTCATTCTCGATGCCGAGGTGATCGCGCTGCAACGGATCATCCTGGCCGAGAGCGACAAATTCCCTGACATCGCCGAGACGTTCTACGAAAAGGCCATGCAGCGCTCGATCGCCGCGCTGGCGAATTGGCTGGGCGTCCAGCAGCGGCGAGGGCGGATCGTGCTCGATGACACCGAGGCCGCAGCGGGCATGCTGCTCGGCATGCTGGTGTTCAAGCCGCAGCGCGACGTCATGTTCGGGCACAAGCCAGTGCCGGCGCGTAGCGAGATCGAAGCCCGCGCCAAGGCCTGCGCTGCGCTGTTCCTGTCCGGATGCGCCGCGCCGGTCGACCGGATCAACACGCAAAACGGAGGCGCCTGATGCCGGAGGCGGCCGCGACCTACACTATCGAGGCGCAGATCTCGCGCGACGACCGGGCCACATGCGAGGACGTGCTGACGCGCTGGATGGCCGCGCTCAATCGCTATGACGCCGCGGCCATGGACGCACTGATGCACTTCCCGCATGTGCGGATCGCCGGCGGCGTGGTCACGGTCTATCAGGAGCCGGGCAACAATCCGATGGACCTGTTCGAGCGCCTGCGCAAACAGGACGGCTGGCATCACAGCGCCTGGAACGACACCAGGCTTGTGCAGTCCTCACCGGCCAAGGCGCATTACGCCGTCCGCTATACGCGCTACCGCGAGGACGGATCGGTCATCGGGGTCTACGATTCCCTCTATGTGCTGAGCCTGCTCGGCGGCGCCTGGAAAATCCAGAGCCGCTCGAGCTTTGGTCCCTGAGCGGGCCAGGGTTACCAGTCGCGTTACTTGGCCGCCACCACTGAAGCGGGAGGCTGGGTCAGCACCTGCCGGATCATGCGGGCGAGATCGGCCTTGCGATAGGGTTTTGGCAACAGCGTGACGTCCGGGTCGAGACGGCCGTGATGGATGATCGCGTCCTCGGTATAGCCCGACGTGAAGAGCACGCGCACCGAGGGCAACTTGGCGATCACGGCATCGGCCACCTGCCGGCCGTTCATGCCGCCGGACATGATGACGTCGGTGAACAGCACGTCGCAGACGAAACCGTTCTCGACCGCAGCCAATGCTTCCGGGCCGTTGGCGGTGACCATGGTGTGGTAGCCAAGCTGCTCGAGCTGGGCGCTGACATAGTTGCGGACCAGCGGATCGTCCTCGACGACCAGGATGGATTCGTGGCCGCCGCGCGTGTCGACCGGAGCAGGCGGCTCGACGTCGACCATGTCGCCCATGCTGCGCGGCAGATAGAGCTTGATCGACGTGCCGTGACCCTCTTCGGAATAGATCTTGAGATGCCCGTCGGACTGCTTGATGAAGCCGTACACCATGCTGAGCCCGAGGCCGGTGCCCTTGCCGGTGTCCTTGGTGGTGAAGAACGGCTCGAACACCTTTTCGCGGATTCCCTCCGGGATTCCGCCGCCGGTGTCGCTGACCGCGACCATCACATATTCACCCGCCCGCACGTCGAGATTGGCGGCGGCATAAACCTCGTCGAGGATGACGTTGCTGGTCTCCAGCATCAGCTTGCCGCCGTCGGGCATCGCATCGCGGGCATTGAGGGCGAGATTGAGCAGTGCCGTCGACATGTGGTTGGGATCAATGAAGGCCGGCCAGGCGTCGGTTTCGAGCGCAGTATCGATTTCGATCTGCTCGCCGAGCGACGGGCGCAGCAGCCGCGCGGTGTCCTGCACCAGCGTGTTGAGGTCGGCTTCACGCGGTTGCAGCGGCTGCTGGCGCGAGAAGGCCAGCAGATGCTTGGTGACCTCGGCGCCGCGAAAGGCGGCGTCGCTGATCATCTTTGTCACCGACGATAGCGCGGCGTCGTGTTCCACGGCCTCGGCGAGTATGTCGATCAGGCCGGTGATGACAGTCAGGATGTTGTTGAAGTCGTGGGCGATGCCGCCGGTGAGATGCCCGACGGCCTCCATCTTCTGCACCTGGCGCAGCTTCTGCTCGGCTTCGAGCTGTTCCCGCGCGACCTCGACCTCGCGCGCGCGCATGAAGATTTCGGCTTCCATCTGCTCGGTGCGCTCGCGCAGCCGGTCGGTCAGCTTGTCCTGCTCGGCGCCGCGCTGCTTCAGCTGAATGAAGCCGGTGACGTCTTCCACCCGATGGATGATGTAGCTGAATTGTCCGCTCGGTCCGAACACCGGCGTGTTGCGCGGGCTCCAGTAGCGCTCCTCGAATCCGCCGCCCTCCGACTCGGGCTTTCGGATATCGTATTTCTGCACCGACATGGTGTCGGGGCGGCGGAACTGGACCACACGTTCCAGCGAGGCGCGCAGGTTGCGCACGCCGTCGGCGGCCGGATCGTCCGGATTATCGGGAAATACCTCGAACAGCCCGCGCCCAAGGATCGCGGCGCGCTCGGTCTTGGTGGCGCGCAGATAGGCGTCGCTTACTGCCACGATGCGGAAGTCAGGCTGCGTCAGCACCAGATAGAGGCCGGGCGCGGCCTCGAATAACGCCTTGAAGTCAGGCATCGGCGGGGACTGGTTTTGCAGTTCATCCTCCCTCGCAGGGATACGGTCCACGAGTGACCGCAACCAAGATGTGGCACGCGTTCGCGGGAACTTCAATGGTTAACATACGGCGTTAACTCGATTTTTCCGATCGAACGGGTGCCGCAACGTCGCGGCGCTAGCGCGAGTTCGGCAGATAGCGCCAGCCCTCCTTGCCCAGGAAGTCCAGCATCGCCTGCGCGGGCGGCAGCAGGATCTTGTCGGTGCGTCTGATTGCGTGCCACTGCCGGACGATCGGCAGGCCCTTCACCTTGAGTACCACCAGCCGGCCATCCTCCAGTTCATGAAATACCGTGTGCTGGGAAATGAAGGCGATGCCGAGCCCGGCCATGACGGCCTGCTTGATGGTCTCGTTGCTGTCCATGGCCATGCCGAGCTTCGGCTCCAATCCGACCCGCTCGAAATATTGCTGCATCAGCATCCGCGTGCCTGATCCCTGCTCGCGGGTGATGAAGGTTTCATTGGCGAGCTCCGATGTTGCGACGTGCCGCCGCCGCGCCAGCCGATGATCGGGTGCGGCGATGATGAAGTGCGGATGCCGGCCGAGCGGCTTCATCTCGACTTCGACATCGGCCGGCGGCCGGCCCATCACCGCGATGTCGAGATCGTAGCCGCGCAGCGCGTCGCGGATTTCTTCACGGTTGCCGATCCTGAGCGTGACCTCGATCTTGGGAAAGCGGCGCGAGAACGCCGCGATTGCGAACGGTACGAAGTATTTCGCGGTCGAGACCGCGCCCATCGCGACGCGGCCGCCGCTGCGGCCCGCGATCATGTCGAGCGATTGCTCGCAGTCCTTCAGCGCCGCCTCGATCCGTTCGATGAGCGCCAGCACGTGCGCGCCGGCATCCGTCAGCGCCATGCCGTCGCCGGTGCGCTGGATCAGCGGCAATCCCGCGAGCGCCTGCAGGTTGCGGAGCTGTAGCGTCACCGCCGGCTGCGTCAGGTTCAGCTGATTGGCCGCCGACGTGATCGAGCCGGCTCCGTGCACGGCCGACAGCGCGCGCAGTTGGCGGATGGTGAGGTCCCGCGAGAAGTTCCCGGCCATCACAAGCTCCATAAGAAATACTTTGCTCAGACCAAAGATAATGAAATTTCCCTAATTCGGCAAATCGCGCGTTGATACGGCCAAGGCGACTCCCTTGCGGTCGCCTCTCGACCCCTCGGGACAGAGGGCGCGATCAATGGGAGAGGCCGGTGGAGATTCGTCCTGCATTGCATGCCCATCTGGAGTGGCCGACGCAGCACAACCCGTTGCGGGCCGCGACCGTTGCGGTGATCGAAGCCCTTGCCGGCGCCGCGATCGAACTCTCGCGCATCATCGCCGCCGGCCCGCTCGCCGGCATCGGCGGCGAGAGCGGCGGCATCAATCCTGACGGCGATCGCCAGAAGACCATCGACATCGTCGCCGACAGCCTGATGCGCGAGGCGTTGCGCACCGCGCCGGTTGCCGCGGTGCTCTCGGAGGAGGTCGAGCTGCCGGAGACCCTCGATCCCGATGCGCCGCTCTGTGTCGCGATCGATCCGCTCGACGGATCGGCCAATCTCGAGAACAATATCTCGATCGGCACGATCTTCTCGATCCGACCGAAGGGCAACGACATTCTCTCGACCTTCTTCGAGCCCGGCACGGCGCAATGTGCCGCAGGCTGCTTCATCTACGGTCCGCAGACCCTGCTGGTGCTGGCGCTCGACAAGTGCGTCGACTGTTTCACGCTGGATCCGCGAAGTGGCGAGTTCGTCCTGACCGCGCGTGACCTGCGGGTGCCGCAGCAGGCGTCGGAATTCGCGATCAACGCCTCGAACCGGCGGCACTGGAGCGGCCCGGTGCGCAACTACATCGATGACTGCCTCGCCGGCGTGAACGGCGAGCTCGGGCAGGACTACAACATGCGCTGGATCGGCTCGCTGGTGGCCGAAGCCTACCGCATCCTGATGCGCGGCGGCGTGTTCCTGTATCCGGCGGATGCGCGCCAAGGCTATCGCGAAGGCCGGCTGCGCCTGCTCTATGAGGCGCATCCCATCGCGCTGATCATGGAGTGGGCCGGAGGCGCCGCCTCCAGCGGCCGGTCGCGCATTCTCGAACTCTCGGCACGTACGCCGCATCAGCGCGTGCCGCTGATCATGGGATCGGCGCGCGCCGTGCGCGACGTCGATGCGATCCACCTGACCGTCGAGCCGTTGTTCGAGAGCAGCGATGCCCCGCTGTTCGCGCGGCGCGGCCTATTCCGCTGAGAGGGAGCGCATGTCTCGTCGACATCCCATCATCTCGATCACCGGCTCGTCCGGCGCCGGCACCACCTCGGTGAAGAAGACGTTCGAGAACATCTTCCGCCGCGAGAATGTGGTCGCGGCCTATATCGAGGGCGACGCGTTCCATCGCTACGACCGCGCCGAGATGCGCAGCCAGATGCTGGAGAAGGCCGAGCGCGGCGACAAGCATTTCAGTCATTTCAGCCCCGAGACCAATCTGTTCGAGGAGCTGGAGAAGCTGTTCAGCGATTATGCCGAGACCGGCACCGGCACGACGCGGCACTATGTGCATGACGAGGAGGAGTCGCGGCTCTACGGCGCCAAGCCGGGCACCTTCACCGCGTGGGAAGCGCTGCCGGAGAACTCCGACCTCTTGTTCTACGAGGGCCTGCACGGCGCTGTGGTCACCGACAAGGTGAATGTCGCGCAGCACGCCGACCTCAAGATCGGCGTCGTGCCTGTCATCAACCTCGAATGGATCCAGAAGCTGCACCGCGACCGCAGCCATCGCGGCTACTCCACCGAGGCGGTGACCGACACCATTCTGCGCCGCATGCCGGACTATGTGAACTACATCTGTCCGCAATTCAGCGAGACCGACATCAACTTCCAACGCGTGCCGACGGTCGACACGTCGAACCCGTTCATCGCGCGCTGGATCCCGACGCCGGATGAATCGATGGTCGTGATCCGCCTGAAGAACCCGCGCGGCATCGATTTTCCCTATCTGCTCTCGATGATCCCGAACAGCTTCATGTCGCGCGCCAATTCGATCGTGATTCACGGCGCCAAGCTCGATCTCGCGATGCAGCTGATCCTGACCCCGCTGATCCTGCAACTGATCGAACGAAAGAGGCGAACGATATGACCGCACTTGCGTCCGTTGCCAGCCGCCCTGACGTCAGCCACGACGAGATGGCGAACGCGATCCGCTTCCTCGCCATCGATGCAGTGGAGCAGGCGAAGTCCGGCCATCCCGGCATGCCGATGGGCATGGCCGATGTCGCGACCGTGCTGTTCACCGACTTCCTGAAGTTCGATCCGGCCGATCCGGCCTGGCCCGACCGCGACCGCTTCGTGCTGTCGGCCGGCCACGGCTCGATGCTGCTCTACGCGCTGCTTTATCTGACGGGCTACGAGCGCATGACGCTCGATCAGCTCAGGGCCTTCAGGCAATGGGGATCGCAAACCCCTGGTCATCCGGAATACGGGCATACGCCTGGAGTCGAGACCACGACCGGGCCGCTCGGGCAGGGGATCGCGACCGCGGTCGGCATGGCGCTTGCCGAGCGCTTGATGAACGCGCGCTTCGGCGACGATCTGGTCGATCACTACACCTATGTCATCGCCGGCGATGGCTGCCTGATGGAAGGCCTCAGCCATGAGGCGATCTCGCTCGCCGGCCATTTGCGGCTGAACCGGCTGATCGTGCTGTTCGACGACAACCAGATCTCGATCGACGGTGCCACCTCGCTATCCTGTTCAGACGACCAGACGGCGCGGTTTGCGGCCAGCGGCTGGAATGTCTGCCGCATCGACGGCCACGATCCGCAGGCAATCTCTGCCGCGATCAGGCAGGCACGGTCGAGCGACCGTCCGTCGCTGATCGCCTGCCGCACGGTGATCGGGTTCGGCGCGCCGAACCGGCAAGGCAGCGAGAAGGTGCATGGCGCGCCGCTCGGCACTGATGAGACGGCGAAGACCCGCGCCGCACTGGGCTGGCCGTATCCGGCCTTCGAGGTCCCCGATGCCGTGCTGGCCGAGTGGCGCGAGCTCGGTGGCCGCGGCCGTGACGCACGACGGGCCTGGATCGAGCGCTCGCGCAGCGCCTGCAAGGCGGACAAGGGCCAGCGGTCTGCATTCCACGACGCGCTGAACCGGAAGTTGCCCTGTGCCTATGCCGAGGCGATGGCCAAGCTCGTGGAGCGTTTCGCGACCGAGCGGCCGAAGCTCGCCACGCGGCAGGCCTCGCAGCAGGTCATCGACGTGATCGCGGAGGCTTTGCCGAATCTCCTGGGCGGATCGGCCGACCTCACGCACTCCAATCTGACGCTGGCGAAGTCGCAAGTCTCGGTGCGGCCGGAAACGCTCGACGGCAGCTATATCCATTACGGCATCCGCGAGCACGGCATGGCGGCGGCGATGAACGGAATCGCGCTGCATGGCGGGTTCATCCCCTATGGCGGCACCTTCCTCAGCTTCGCCGATTACAGCCGACCGGCGATCCGCCTCGCGGCACTGATGGGGATCCGCGTCATCCATGTGATGACCCACGATTCGATCGGGCTCGGCGAGGACGGGCCGACGCATCAGCCCGTCGAGCATCTGGCGGCGTTGCGGGCGATCCCGAACGTGCTGGTGTTCCGCCCGGCCGATGCGGTCGAGACGGCGGAAGCCTGGGACTGTGCGCTGAAGGCGGAGACCTCGCCATCAATCCTCTGCCTGTCGCGGCAGGCGCTGCCGACGGTGCGCGACGGCAGCAAAGACAACCAGGTCGCGCTCGGCGCCTACGTTCTCGTCGAGCCGGCCTTCGGGCGTGACGTCACCCTGATTGCAACGGGTTCGGAGGTGTCGATCGCGCTCGAAGCCGCAAAGCTGCTGGCGGAAGCAGGGGTGAAGGCCGCGGTGGTCTCGGCCCCGTGCTTCGACCTGTTCCGCCAGCAGCCGCGCGGCTATCGCGCCCAGGTGCTGGGTAGCGCGCCGCGCGTCGGCGTGGAAGCGGCCGTCGAGGGCGATTGGGCCCGCTGGCTCGGCGACGACGGCGTATTCGTCGGCATGATCGGCTTCGGCGCCTCCGCGCCGGCCGACGTGCTCTACCGCGAATTCGGCATCACACCCGCGGCGATCGCCGCTGCGGCAAGACAGCTCACGCAACGAGCGAATTGAAAGGAGGACGCCACCATGGCGCGGATAACCCTGAGGCAATTGCTGGACCACGCCGCCGAACGCGGCTACGGCGTGCCGGCCTTCAACATCAACAACATGGAGCAGGGCCTCGCCATCATGGAGGCGGCGGCTTCCTGCGATGCGCCGGTCATCATCCAGGCTTCGCGCGGCGCGCGGTCCTATGCCAACGACATCATGCTGGCGAAGATGATCGACGCGCTGGAGGAGATGTATCCGCAGATTCCGCTCTGCCTGCATCTCGACCACGGCAACGAGGAGGCGACCTGCGCCACCGCGATCCGCTATGGCTTCACCTCGGTCATGATGGACGGCTCGCTCGAGGCCGACGCCAAGACCGCGGCCGACTACGACTACAACGTCGATATCACCCGCCGGGTGGTCGACATGGCGCACTGGGTCGGCGCGTCGGTCGAAGGCGAACTCGGCGTGCTCGGCTCGCTCGAGCATGGCGGCGGCGAGCAGGAGGATGGTCACGGTGTCGAAGGCAAGATCAGTCATGACCAGCTGCTCACCGACCCGGACCAGGCGGTCGATTTCGTCCGCGCCACCAAGGTCGATGCGCTCGCGATTGCGATGGGCACCTCGCATGGTGCTTACAAGTTCACGCGGCGGCCCGACGGTGAGATCCTGGCGATGCGCGTGGTTGAGGAGATCCACGCGCGCCTGCCCAACACGCATCTGGTGATGCACGGCTCGTCCTCGGTGCCGCAGCCGCTGCAGGACATGTTCAACCAGTATGGCGGCGAGATGCCGCAGACCTGGGGCGTGCCGGTCGAGGAGATCGTCCGCGGTATCAAGCACGGCGTACGCAAGGTCAACATCGACACCGATTGCCGGCTGGCGATGGCGGCCGCCTTCCGCAAGGTCGCCGTGCAGTCGAAGAGCGAGTTCGATCCGCGCAAATTCCTCAAGCCGGCGATGGACGCGCTGCGCGAACTTTGCCGTGACCGCTTCGAGCAATTCGGCACGGCCGGCAATGCCGCCCGGATCAAGGTGGTTGCGCTGCCGGAGATGGCCCGACGCTACCGCGCCGGCGCGCTCGATCCGCAGATTGGAAAGATCACCCAGGCCGCCTGAGCAGACGGCGACGAACGACGACAGGAGATTGAGATGAACATACAGCAGTCGATCACGGTGCGCGGCAAGGATCGCTACAAGTCCGGCGTGATGGAATACAAGCGGATGGGCTATTGGGAGCCGAACTACGAGCCCAAGGACACCGACGTCATCGCCCTGTTCCGCGTCACGCCGCAGGACGGCGTCGATCCGACCGAAGCCTGCGCGGCAGTGGCAGGCGAATCCTCGACTGCGACCTGGACCGTGGTGTGGACCGATCGGCTGACCGCCGCGGAGAAATACCGCGCGAAGTGCTATCGCGTCGATCCGGTGCCGAATTCGCCGGGCAGCTACTTCGCCTATATCGCCTATGATCTCGACCTGTTCGAGCCGGGTTCGATCTCGAACCTGACCGCCTCGATCATCGGCAACGTGTTCGGCTTCAAGCCGCTGAAGGCGCTGCGCCTCGAGGACATGCGGCTGCCGATCGCCTATGTGAAGACGTTCCAGGGCCCGGCGACCGGCATCGTGGTGGAGCGCGAGCGGCTCGACAAGTTCGGCCGTCCCTTGCTCGGCGCCACCGTGAAGCCGAAGCTCGGCCTGTCCGGCCGCAACTACGGCCGCGTCGTCTACGAGGCGCTGAAAGGCGGACTCGACTTCTGCAAGGACGACGAGAATATCAACTCGCAGCCCTTCATGCATTGGCGCGACCGCTTCCTGTATTGCATGGAAGGCGTGAATCGCGCGCAGGCGGCTACCGGAGAGGTCAAAGGCACCTATCTCAACGTGACCGCGGGCACCATGGAAGACATGTACGAGCGCGCCGAGTTCGCCAAGCAGCTCGGCTCCGTCATCATCATGATCGACCTCGTGATCGGCTACACGGCGATCCAGTCGATGGCGAAATGGGCGCGCCGCAACGACATGATCCTGCATCTGCATCGTGCCGGCCACTCGACCTACACGCGCCAGCGTTTGCACGGCGTCTCGTTTCGCGTTATCGCCAAATGGATGCGGCTCGCCGGTGTCGATCACATCCATGCCGGCACCGTCGTCGGGAAGCTTGAAGGAGACCCGGCGACGACGCGCGGCTACTACGACATCTGCCGCGAGGACTTCAACCCGATGACGCTCGAGCATGGCGTGTTCTTCGATCAGCCTTGGGCAAGCCTTAACAAGATGATGCCGGTCGCCTCGGGCGGCATCCACGCAGGCCAGATGCACCAATTGCTCGATCATCTCGGCGAGGACGTCGTGCTGCAGTTCGGCGGCGGGACCATCGGCCATCCGAAGGGTATCCAGGCCGGCGCCACCGCCAACCGCGTTGCGCTCGAAGCCATGATTCTCGCCCGCAACGAGGGCCGCGACTACGTCCACGAAGGTCCGGAGATCCTCGCCAAGGCCGCCCAGACCTGCACGCCGCTGCGCGACGCGCTCGAGGTCTGGAAGGACGTGAGCTTCAACTACGAGTCGACTGACTCGCCGGACTTTGCCCCGACCGCCACCCCGGCAACGTGACGCAGCGAAAGGAGAATCGACATGAGAGTGACCCAAGGCTGCTTTTCTTTCCTGCCCGATCTCACCGATGAGCAGATCGCAGCGCAGGTGCAATACTGCCTCGACAAGGGCTGGGCGGTGAACATCGAATTCACCGACGACCCGCATCCCCGCAATACTTATTGGGACATGTGGGGCCTGCCGATGTTCGACCTGCGCGATGCCGCCGGCATCATGAAGGAGCTCGCCGATTGCCGCCGTGTCTATGGAGACCGCTACATCCGCATGAGCGGGTTCGATTCTTCCCATGGCTGGGAGTCCGTGCGCATCTCTTTCATCGTCAACCGGCCAAAGAACGAGCCCGGCTTCCGCCTCGAGCGGCAAGAGGTCGGCGGCCGGAGCGTTAGCTATACGACCAGGGCTTACGCGCTGGATCGCCCCGAGGGCGAACGCTACGCAGATCAGTAACCGCGTCCGGTTGGCAAGCCAGACGGGTTGCTCCCTCGACCGCCTGGTCCGGATGCACTTCTCCGTCGTCGCCGCAGCGACGACGGAGCTTTTCTGAAAGCGAGAGGATAATGACGCAAGCGCAAGAACAGATTAGCGAACAGATCAGCCAGACGCCGCCCGAGACCATCGACCTCCGGCATGAGTTCGCCGACCTCGGCATCGGCGACGTGCTCGACCAGCTCGATTCCGAATTGATCGGCCTCAAGCCGGTGAAGACCCGCATCCGGGAGATCGCATCGCTGCTGCTGGTCGAACGCATCAGGCAGAAGATGGCGCTGGCGACGACATTCCCGACCCTGCACATGTCGTTCACCGGCAATCCCGGCACCGGCAAGACCACGGTCGCGCTGCGGATGGCCGGTATCCTGCACAAGCTCGGGTTCGTGCGCCGCGGCCACGTCATCAGCGTCACGCGCGATGACCTCGTCGGGCAATATATCGGCCACACCGCGCCGAAGACGAAAGAAATATTGAAGAAAGCGATGGGCGGCGTGCTGTTCATCGACGAGGCCTATTATTTGTACCGCCCCGAAAACGAGCGCGACTATGGCCAGGAGGCGATCGAGATCCTGTTGCAGATCATGGAAGCGCAGCGCGAGGATCTGGTGGTGATCCTGGCCGGCTATGGCGACCGCATGGAGAAGTTCTTCCAGAGCAATCCCGGGTTCCGCTCCCGCATCGCGCATCACATCGACTTCCCCGACTATTCCGACGGCGAGCTGCTCTGGATCGCCGAGCTGATGTTGCAGCAGCAGAATTATCGTTTCTCCCCGGAAGCGCGCGACGCCTTCACCCGGTACATCGGCATCCGGAAGGAACAGCCGCTGTTCTCCAATGCGCGCTCGATCCGCAACGCGCTCGACCGCATCCGGCTGCGCCAGGCCAACCGGATCGTGGCGAAGCTCGACCGCACGCTCACGGCCGATGACGTGATGGCGATCGAGGCCGGTGACGTGCTCGCCAGCCGCGTGTTCGCGACAGGGACCGGTGCGGCGGGCGAGGGACGATGAACCAGGCGCTCGCCGGCATCAGGAACGCCGGGATGCGCCACATCATCGCGGGCGCGCGCGCCTTGATCTTCGACGTCGACGGCACGCTTGCCGAGACCGAGGAGGTGCATCGTCGCGCCTTCAATGAGGCGTTCGCTGAAGCCGGCCTCGATTGGTTCTGGGACCAGGTTACTTACGGCCGGCTGCTTCGGGTCGCCGGCGGCAAGGAGCGCATCCGCGCCTTCGACCAGAGGAACGCGGTCCCGTCGCTGACATTTGCCGACATCGCCGACCTGCACGGGATCAAGACCGCACGCTATGCCGCGCTGATTGCGGCGGGCGGCTGCCCGTTGCGGCCGGGCGTAAGGGCCTGGCTCGCCGGCGCGCGCAGCCGCGGCCAACGGCTGGCGATCGCAACGACGACCTCGCACGGCAATATCGATGCGCTGCTGTCGGTTGCGTTGGGGCTGGATTGGGCCGATCTGTTCGAGGCGATCATTGCCGGCGACGACGTGCCGCGGAAGAAGCCGGCTCCGGACGTCTATGTCGAGGTCCTGGCGCGGCTCGGGCTCGGACCGGCGGGTTGCATTGCGGTCGAGGATTCCGGCAACGGTCTCGCCGCCGCGGCTGGGGCCGGCATCCCCGTGGTCATCACCCGCAGCACCTATTTCAGCGACGACGATTTTGCTGGAGCCCTGCTGGTCGTCGATGATCTCTCCGAGATCGACGCCTGAAGGCCGCTGCCGCCATTGCATGGTGGTTCAATCAATTTATTCATGTAGTGAAATAAATGGTACTTGCGTCCATCGCACAGTAGAGGCACAATCTCACCAAAGGTTGCCGGAAGTCCTGCTGCACTCCTGCGGTCGATGGGACTTGCCAACAATTTCGGGAGACAACGCCTTATGATCCGCTGCTCTCCGGTCAATTTATTCGGATACTTAAATAAATGACCCGTTGGCGCTTGCATCCATATGGCGGGGACAAGGTCCACCAAAGGTTGCCGGAAGCAAAGCGCCGGGCCGCCGGAAGTTCTGGCGGAGGCCAGCCCTCGCCAACGATTCCGGGAGACAGGCGCCTCAGGATCCTCCACGTCATTCCTGCGCCTCGTTCGCCGCACGATATGACTCGCGGATGAGCCCGGCATTGCAGGATCGACTGATCGTGCGGAGTGAGCATTGGCGCTGTTGACGGGTTCAATCGACATTCCGCAATTTCGGTTCGTGACGGCCCTGGCGCCGATCCGACATCGCCGCAGATCTGCGGCCGGCCCACGTATGATAGCCATCGATTGACGCTGTCCACGGCAACGGTACCCAACTCAAAAAACCACAGGGGAGTGAAGCATGTTCAAATTGAAGACCACCTTGTTCGCGCTCGCGTTGGCCGGCGTTGCCGCGACGGTGTCCGATCGCGAC
>DASVOL010000688.1:0-3480 GCA_036383375.1 Bradyrhizobium sp.
AGCCGGAGCGCGCCGTGCGCCTCGGCCACCCTGCGGAAATGCCGGCCGTCGCCATAGCCGGAATCGCAGACGATGTAGAGCTTGCCCGCCGGCGTCTCCAGCACGAAGCTCGCCCACAGCGCCTTGTTGCGATCGAACAGGCCGCGCGCCGACCAGTGCCGCGTCGGCACCAGCGTCACGGCAACGCCGCCGCCGAGCTCGACGCGCTGATGCCAGTCGAACGCCTCGGCCTTGATCGCGGCATCGGAGGCACGCATCGTGACGTCGTTGCCGAGCGGCGTGATGACGCGCGGCGCAAACACTGTCGTCAGCTTCGACAGCGTCGCGACATCGAGATGATCGTAATGGCCATGCGACACCAGCACGACGTCGATGTCAGGCAGCTTCTCGAAAGCGATACCGGGATCGTTGTGCCGCTTCGGACCTGCGAAGCCGAACGGCGAGGCCCGCATCGACCACACCGGATCGACCAGGATGTTGAGGCCGCCGGTCTGGATCAGCCAGCTGGCGTGGCCGACAAAGCAGAGCCGCACTCTGTCGCCGTCGACGCGCGGCGGCGGCGTATCGGCATAGGGGCTCGGCGCCCATTCCGGCCAGACCGCGCGCTGCCGCCTGCCCCCGAACTGCCAGCGCAACACCTCGCCGAGCGATTTCGGCGGCGCGCCATCCGGATCGAAGAAGTGCAGGCCGTCGAAATGATCGGAGACGGGGCCGTCATAGGTTTTCATCAGGGACATCCAGATCGAGGGCCCGCCGATCGCGGCAGCGGCTCCGGTCAAGGTTGCAAGAAGGCGGCGGCGGGTGACGATGGGCACGCGGGTTCCCAACAGGAGGCAGGCTCCGTTTATATGGGTGACCATGCCGAATTCGGAACCAGCATGGCAAATTAATGCAATTTCAATGCCTTATGGCCCAGGCCATGCCTGTTGCGGCGAAACTTTCCTTGACTTTGCCGCCCCGGCAGCGTTTAACGCCGCGACTTTCTCGGAAAGATCCATCTTTTCGACCCGCCGACTGGTCCTGGAGGCCAGAGGCCAACGCCCGACAGCGCGATGCGCCCTCGGGCGCAAAGGTGTTTGGACCATCGTCTTGGCACGGTGCCGAGGCGGACTATTTGGTCATTACCCGCGAGAGCGGGTCATGACCAGAAGCGAGTGAAGCGCGCTCACGGGCGCAACGAAGGACAACGGCATTGTTCGACAATCTGTCGGAACGGCTTGGTGGCATTCTCGATCGTCTGACGGGGCGCGGCGCGCTGACCGAAAAGGACGTCGATGCCGCGATGCGCGAGGTGCGCCGCGCGCTGCTCGAGGCCGACGTCGCGCTCGAGGTCGTCCGCAGCTTCATCGACCGGGTCCGCGAGCAGGCGATCGGCGCCACCGTCGTCAAGTCGGTGACGCCGGGCCAGATGGTGGTGAAGATCGTCCATGACGAGCTGGTCGCCACGCTCGGTTCCGACGGCCAGACCATCGACATCAATTCCGTGCCGCCGGTGCCGATCATGATGGTCGGCCTGCAAGGCTCCGGCAAGACCACCACCACCGCAAAGCTCGCGCGCCGCATGGTCCAGCGTGACAAGCGCAAGGTGCTGATGGCCTCGCTCGACGTCTATCGCCCCGCTGCGATGGAGCAGCTCGCGGTGCTCGGCCGCGACCTCGACATCCCGACACTGCCGATCGTCGCCGGCCAGATGCCGCCGCAGATCGCACGGCGCGCGTTGGAGGCCGGCAAGCTCGGCGGCTACGATGTGGTGCTGCTCGACACCGCCGGCCGCACCACGCTCGACGAAGACATGATGAAGGAGGCGGCCGAGATCAAGGCCGCCGCCAATCCGCATGAAGTGCTGCTGGTCGCGGACTCTCTCACCGGCCAGGACGCGGTCAACCTCGCACGCGCGTTCGACGAACGCGTCGGCCTCACCGGCATCGTGCTGACGCGCGTCGACGGCGACGGCCGCGGCGGCGCCGCGCTGTCGATGCGCGCGGTCACCGGCAAGCCGATCAAGCTGCTCGGCACCGGCGAAAAGACCGACGCGCTGGAAGACTTCCATCCGAACCGCATCGCCGGCCGCATCCTCGGCATGGGCGACGTCGTCTCGCTGGTCGAGAAGGCTGCGGCGAACATCGACGCCGAGAAGGCCGCGCGCACCGCCGAGCGGATGCGCAAGGGTCAGTTCGATCTCAACGACATGCGCGAACAGCTGCAGCAGATGGCGAATATGGGCGGCATCGGCGGCCTGATGGGCATGATGCCCGGCATCGCCAAGATGAAGAACCAGATCGCGGCGGCCGGCATCGACGACAAGATCATCAAGCGCCAGGTCGCGGTGATCGATTCGATGACGCGGCAGGAGCGCAAGAATCCGGACATCCTGAAGGCGAGCCGCAAGAAGCGCATCGCGGCCGGCGCCGGCCAGAGCGTCGAGCAGGTCAACAAGCTCCTGAAGATGCACCGGAACATGGCCGACATGATGAAGGCCATGGGAAGCGGCAAGCGCGGCCCGCTCGCCGGCATCGCGCAGGCGATGGGTTTTGGCGGCGGCATGAAGCCGCCCTCGGCCGAGGAGATGAAGGCGCTCGCCGAGAAGATGCAGGGCGGCGCCGGCGGCGGTCTGCCCAATTTGCCGAAGGATTTGCCGGCCGGGCTGCGCGGCGGCCTGCCGAATGTGCCGGGCCTGACCGGCCTTTCCGGCAAGCCGATGCTGCCGGGCCTCGGCGGTTTCCCGGGCAAGAAGAAATGAGGAATTCGTCGCGACGGTTCACATGCAGCCGGCGCGACGCGGAATGCCAATCAATCGAACACATCGACCTTTGAAGGAGAACTAAATGTCCGTTGTTATCCGCCTCGCTCGCGCAGGCACCAAGAAGCGTCCGGTCTATCACGTCGTCGTCGCCGACTCGCGCTTCCCGCGCGATGGCCGCTTCATCGAGCGTCTCGGTCACTTCAACCCGCTGCTGCCGAAGGACAACGAGGCCCGCCTGAAGCTCGACATGGACAAGGTGAAGGCCTGGCTGGCCAAGGGCGCGCAGCCGTCGGATCGCGTCACCCGCTTCCTCGACGCCGCCGGCGTCGTGAAGCGCGCCGCCCGCAACAACCCGGAAAAGGCCGTGCCGCGCAAGGAGCGCAAGGCGCAGGCCGAAGCCGCCGCCAAGGCTTAAGCTGAACGGCGACCACGGTGACTGCACCGGTCTGTGTCGCCCGTATCGGCGCTGCGCATGGCGTGCGCGGCGCCGTCCGGCTGTGGACCTTCACCGAAGATCCGCTGGCCGTGAAGGACTACGGCCCGCTGATGACCAAGGACGGCGCACGCCAATTCGAGGTCACGCATGCGCGCGAGGCCAAGGACCATCTGGTGGTGACGCTGAAGGGCGTCGCCAGCCGCGATGACGCCGAACGGCTCAACGGGCTCGAGCTCTACGTTCCGCGCGACCGGCTGCCGGAAACCGACGACGGCGAATATTACCACACCGACCTGATCGG
>DASVOL010000689.1:0-3701 GCA_036383375.1 Bradyrhizobium sp.
GGCGAGACATGGCGCAACGCGCATTTCAACACCGATTGGCAGGTCGGCGCACCGATCGAGATCGAGGCGGAGATCGGCGCGAAGCGTTATCGCGACAAGGGCCGCGTCCTCCGTGTCGAACCGCCGTCACAGCTCGCATATTCCTATTGGTCGCAGGTCTCGGGCCTGCCGGATGTTCCGCAATCCTATGCGACGATCACGATGACGCTCGCGGCTGATGGCGGCGAGACGTTGCTGACCGTCACCCAGCAGGTGTCGCCGTCGCCGATCCGCCGCGGGAACGGGTGGGAAATCGGCAGCGACTCCGGCGCGAAACATGTCGCGTTCTACTGGCGCATGGCGCTGCCGCGCCTGAAGCAGGCCGTCGAGCAAGGATGCGCCGCGCAATAGCGCGCTCTAGGTCCGCTTCAGCAAGAAGAGCTGCGTGACATAGGGAAACACCACCTCGTCAGCGTCACCGAGGCCGGCCTCACGCAGGATGGCGTCGGTCCTGTCGCGTATGCCCGCCTTCTCCGCATCGGGAAGATTGGCGACATAGCTCGTCGACACGACGCGCTCATAGACGCCCTGGCGCGGCATCCGATGCGGATGCTCCTGCACGATTTCCTTCTCCAGCACGAAGCGGGGATCCTGCAGGATCCAGCGCCATTGCCCGGAGCGTTGCCGCGGCGTGTCTCCCGCGTATTTCTCGATCATCACCGACAACGCGTCGACCCACGGCGCGCGGTCATCCCTGTTGTTCCAGACCAGCGCCAGCGTGCCGCCGGGACGCAGCAGGCGCGCGATCTCGGCGACCGACGGCTCGTTGTCGAACCAGTGGAATGCCTGCGCGCAGGTCACGAGATCGACGCTGTCGGTTTCGAGGCCGATCGCATCGGCGCGGGTGTTGATGACCTCGATCCCCGCTTCGTTCGCGAGCTTCGCCGACATCTCGGCGACCGGCTCGATCGCGACCAACCGCGCCGTCTCGGACAAATGCGGACGCAGCAGGCGCGTGAACTTGCCGGTTCCTGCGCCGAGATCGACGACACAGCGCGCGTCCCTCAGCGGCAGCGCGGCGACGATCTCCGCCGGATAGCTGGGTCGGCCTGCCTCGTAGGCGGCGACCGCGACGCGATAGTTCCTGGCCGTCGGGTTCAGTGTCATCTGTTCTTCTCCTGCGAGCCGGACATCTACAATGAAATGTGCGGAACGGTATAAAGCAGCGCGGGCGCAGAACTGGAAGAGTCCGTCGAGTCAAGATTCGCTGAAGTCCGTCACCTCTGCGTCAGCGTCAGGAGCCTGGCGTCGCTCCTTGTTGAACAAAGTGCGCGCAGTTTGAACGATCCTGCTTCGGCGAGAATCAGTATCGCAACTTTGCACGCTTGTGTTGGGTCAACGTCGCAGTTCCCGGTTGCAAGTTGCTGTTGATTGAACCACAGTTCCTGAAAGCGGATGCGGTCTGTTGCGCTTGCGCAGGACAAGCCCGGCGCCTCTTCCGCACTGGTGCAGCCATGCAGCGATCCAGGGCCGTCTTCATCACGGGTATCGTCTACGCCTTGATTGGTCTGGCCCTCGCGGGCGGCGGCATCTGGCTCGCCGCGCTCGGTGGCTCCATCTTCTACATTGTCATCGGCGTCGGCATTCTCGCCACGGCTGCGCTGTTGCTGGCGCAGCGCCGGTCCGCACTCTGGCTGTTTGCGATCGTGCTGGTCGGCACGCTGGCCTGGGCCGTCTACGAGGTGCAGTTCGACTGGTGGCCGCTCGCGGCGCGCGGCGACATCATCTTCCCGATGGCGCTCTGGCTATTGACGCCGGTGATGGTTCGCGGGCTGCTGCGAGATGAGCCCGTGTCCTACGCGCGCGCCACCGCGCCGCTCTGGGTCGGCGTCGTGGCGGCTGCGGCTGTTCTCGTGGTCGGGTTGCTGTCGAGCTATCACGACATCAACGGCACGATTGCCGAGGCCGGGCCCGCCGTGCAACAGAGCGAAGCCGATCCGCAACCGGACGGCGATTGGCGCGCCTATGGTCGCACGCAATTCGGACAGCGCTATTCGCCGCTGAAGCAGATCACGCCGGACAATGTCGGCAAGCTCAAGGTCGCCTGGACCTTCCGCACCGGCGATGTGAAGACACCGGAGGATTCCGGCGAGACGACCTTCGAGGTCACCCCGATCAAGGTGCGCGACACGCTCTACCTGTGCTCGCAGCACCAGGTGCTGTTCGCGCTCGATGCCAGGACCGGCACCGAGCGCTGGCGATACGACCCCAAGCTGGTGCACAACAAGACGTTCCAGCACATGACCTGCCGCGGGGTCTCCTATCACGAGACCGCGGCAGGTGCCGTCGACTCTGGCGGCGGCCCGGCGCCCGCCGAATGCCCGCGCCGGATCTTCCTGCCGGTCAATGACGGCCGCATGATCGCGCTCGATGCCGACAGCGGCAAGCTCTGCGACGGCTTTGCCGATCACGGCGTCCTCGACCTGCAGCAAGGGATGGGGATCAAGACCGCCGGCTTCTTCGAGCCGACCTCGCCGCCGGTCGTCAGTGACAGGATCCTGGTCGTCGCTGCCGCGGTGATCGACAATTACGCCGTCGAAGTGCCGTCGGGCGTGATCCGCGGCTTCGATGTCTACACCGGCAAACTGGTCTGGGCCTGGGACTCCGCTGCGGCCGACGAGAACGCGCTGCCGTCGCCGACGCGGCATTACACCAACGGGTCACCGAATTCCTGGATCACGGCCTCGTTCGATCCGAAATTGAATCTCGTCTACATCCCGACCGGCAACAACGGACCCGACATCTGGGGCGGCAATCGCGATGCGCTGGTCGAGCGCTACTCCAGCTCGATCGTCGCGCTTGATGTCGACACCGGCAAGCGCGTCTGGTCGTACCAGACCGTGCATCACGATCTCTGGGACATGGACGTTCCCTCGCAACCGAGCCTGGTCGACGTGACGACGGCCAAGGGCGTCGTTCCCGCGATCATCCAGCCGACCAAGGTGGGCAACATCTTCGTGCTCGATCGCAGGACCGGCGAATTGATCGTGCCGGCGCCGGAACGTCCGGTGCCGCAAGGCCCCGCGCCCGGCGACCGCTCCGCACCGACCCAGCCGTTTTCCGAACTGACGTTCCGGCCGGAGGCCAGGCTGACCGGCGCCGACATGTGGGGCGGCACGATCTTCGACCAGCTGCTGTGCCGGATCATGTTCCACCGGCTGCGCTACGAGGGCACGTTCACGCCGCCGTCGTTGCAAGGTACGCTGGTCTTCCCGGGCAATCTCGGCATGTTCGAATGGGGCGGCATCGCGGTCGATCCTGTCAGGCAGATCGCGATCGCCAATCCGATGTCGCTGCCGTTCGCCTCGCGCCTGATTCCGCGCGGCCCGCAAAATCCTCCGGCGCCGACCGCCGAGAAGCCGGCCGGCAGCGAGGTCGGGACGCAGCCGATGTACGGCACGCCGTTCGGGGTGGATATCTCGAGCTTTCTCTCGCCGCTCTCCGTGCCGTGCTACCGGCCGCCATGGGGCTCGATGGCCGCGATCGATCTCAGGACGATGAAGATCGTCTGGCAGCATCCCAACGGCACCATCCGGGACACCACGCCGCTGCCGCTTCCGTTCAAGATGGGCGTGCCGATGCTGGGCGGGCCGATCACCACCGCCGGCGGCGTCGCGTTCTACACCGGCACCTATGAGTACACGATCCGCGCCTACGACGTG
>DASVOL010000690.1:0-11761 GCA_036383375.1 Bradyrhizobium sp.
GGTCAGGAAGTCCGACGGCTTGAGGTCGTCCCAGACCATGTCGACGATGCGTTTTCCGGTCTCGTAGGCGATCTGGCCGCGCTCGCGATAGGGCGCCGGGATTGCCGCGCAGCCCGGCAGCGAGAAGCCGAGCGCCTCCGCCAGCGAGTTCATCGTGGAGGCGGTGCCCATCGTGTTGCAATGGCCGACCGACGGCGCCGAGGAGGCCACGATCTCGATGAACTGCTCATAGTCGATCTCGCCCGCGGCGAGCCGTTCGCGCGCCTTCCAGACTACGGTGCCGGAGCCGGTGCGCTGGCCCTCGTGCCAGCCGTTCAGCATCGGCCCACCCGACAGCACGATCGCCGGCAGGTTGACGGTCGCCGCCGCCATCATGCAGGCCGGGGTGGTCTTGTCGCAGCCGGTGGTCAGCACCACGCCGTCGAGCGGATAGCCGAACAGGATCTCGACCAGGCCGAGATAGGCGAGGTTGCGGTCAAGCGCCGCGGTCGGGCGCTTGCCGGTCTCCTGGATCGGATGGGTCGGAAACTCCATCGCGATGCCGCCGGCGGCGCGGATGCCCTCGCGGACGCGGTGCGCGAGCTCGAGGTGATGTCTGTTGCAGGGCGACAGGTCGTTGCCGGTCTGGGCGATGCCGATGATCGGCTTGCCCGACTGCAATTCCTCGCGGGTCAGGCCGTAATTGAGGTAGCGCTCGAGATAGAGCGCGGTCATGCCCGGATTGTGCGGGTTGTCGAACCATTCCTGGGAGCGGAGCCTGCGGCCCTTGCCCTTGTTGGTCTCGCCTGCGGCGCTATGCCCGTTGGTGTGGGGTTTTGTCATTGGTTTCTCCCGCAATGCAAACTCTTGATGGGCCCATTCAAGGGCTCTGGTTCAACTCTGTTCTACCTTGCGCAAATCGTCGCGCATTACAAACCTCGACGATCACGCACAGGTGTTTCGGTGGATGGATTGGACCTTAGTTGAAGGCACTTGGTTGCGCTACCATTTTGTCATTTTTTCGCGTCTCATGACGGGCTGGTGTCAGGTGGATGTCAGCTGCGTCGCGCCGAACTCTGCCGTTCCATGACGCTGAAGCCGAGATCGACGACAGGCTCGGCGGGCCGGCGCCCTTCCAGCGTCTCGATCACCATCAGGGCAGCGTTTCTGCCCATTTCGTAGCGATTGGTGCGCACGCTGCTCAAGGTCGGCTCGCTCGACGCCATGAATTCAAGGTCGTTGAAGCCGACGATCGCCATCTGCTCCGGCACCGCCATGTGGCGGCGCTTGCATTCGAACAGCGCGCCGAGCGCAAGGTCGTCGTTGACGCAGAACACCGCATCGATGTCGGGCGTCTTGGCGAGCAGGTCGGCAAACAGCGTCCCACCGAGCGTCACCGAGGTTGGTATAGCCGTCGTTACAATGAGCTGTGGATCGAACAGTCCGGCATCGGTCATCGCGGCGCGATAGCCGTCCAGCCGCCGCTGCACCCGCGGATCCATCCGTGCCCCGAGGAAGCCGATCCGCCGGTTACCTTGCGCGAGAAGGTGAGCGATGGCGGCTTTTGCCGCGTCAAAATGCGAGAATCCGATCATCATGTCGATCGGGGAGGGCCCGACCTCCATGATTTGCACGATCGGGCAATCCACGGATTCCATGATGCGGCGGGAATCAGGGGTCTGGTTGATGCCGGTGACGATCAGCCCGGCCGGCTTCTGTGCCAGAAAAAGACGCAGCAGGCGCTCTTCCTGCAGGATGCTGTAGCGGGTGTTGGCGAGCTGAATGCTGTAGCGGCTGCCGTCGAGCGCGTCATAGATGCCGCGCAGCACGTCGGCGAACACGTTGTTGGTCAGCGACGGGATCAGGACACCGATTACCTCGGTGCGCTGCGACGCAAGCGCGCGTGCCGCAAGATTGGGCACGTAGCCGAGTTCTTTTGCCGCACTCTCGACCCGGGCGCGCTTGCCGGCCGAGAGCGCATCCGGATTCCTGAAGAAGCGCGAGGCCGTAATCGGACTGACGCCGGCGAGCTTCGCGACTTCGGCGAGCCGGATCTTGCCTGGCGTGATGTGTTTTCGGGCCATTAGCCGCTCATATCACGACGTTCGTCGCAGACAAACCGATATTGACAGCGCTACCAAGCGATTGCTAATCGAACGATTGCCAAAACCGGATAAACTGCGGACAATAACGCAAGTCCAACAGAGCCGCGTACCCAGCGTGGCCGGAACAAAACAGAGCGGTGGCGGCACTCGTCGTACGCCGTCGGGAACTTGAGGGAGGGAAGTGGATGTCGTCGGTCCAGATTCGCGACGTGCGGAAGTCGTTCGGCAATTTTGAAGTCCTGCACGGCGTGTCGATCCCGATCGAGGACGGCGAGTTCGTCGTTCTGGTCGGCCCTTCCGGCTGCGGCAAGTCGACCCTGCTGCGCATGCTGGCGGGACTTGAGAACATCACCTCCGGAACGATCTCGATCGGCGACCGCGTCGTCAACAATGTCCAGCCCAAAGAGCGCGACATTGCGATGGTGTTCCAGAACTACGCGCTCTACCCGCACATGACGGTCGCCGACAATATGGGCTTCTCGCTGAAGCTGCGCGGCGCCAAGCCCGAGGAAATCTCGACCGGCGTCAAGCGCGCGGCCGAGATCCTTGCCTTGACGCCGCTACTCGAGCGCTATCCGCGCCAGCTCTCCGGCGGCCAGCGCCAGCGTGTCGCGATGGGCCGCGCCATCGTGCGCGATCCGCAGGTGTTCCTGTTCGACGAACCGCTGTCGAACCTCGACGCCAAGCTGCGCGTCGCCATGCGCACCGAGATCAAGGAGCTGCACCAGCGGCTCAAGACCACGACCGTCTACGTCACCCACGACCAGATCGAGGCCATGACCATGGCCGACAAGATCGTGGTGATGCATGACGGCATCGTCGAGCAGATGGGCTCGCCGCTCGAGCTCTACGACAAGCCGGAGAACCAGTTCGTGGCCGGCTTCATCGGCTCGCCTGCGATGAATTTCCTCAAGGGCAAGGTCAAGGTGAACGGCGCCGCCTATTTCGAGGGACCGAACGGCGTCAAGCTGCCGCTGAAATCGGCGCCGGCCAATTCCGACGGCCAGCCTGCGGTCTACGGCGTGCGGCCCGAGCATTTCACCATTGCCGATGACGGCGCCGAAGCCGAGATCGTGGTGGTCGAGCCGACCGGCTCGGAGACCCAGGTGTTCGCCAAGCTCGGCGGCGAGCAGGTGGTCGCGGTGTTCCGCGAGCGCCATCAGTTCAACCCGGGCGACAAGGTTCGGCTCAAGCCGGATCCGGCGCTGGTCCATCTGTTCGACGATTCGACGGGGAAACGACTGAATAGCTGACCGACTGATCGATCTGAATGGCCGACCAACAGGCCAGATCAAAAACAAGAAAAACAAAATCATTTGGGAGAAGGACGATGCACGATTTTACTCGCCGCTCGCTACTTCAGGGCGGCACCGCGCTGGCCGCAACCGGGATGCTGACCGGGCCGGCGCTGTTTGATTTCGCCAAGGCCTGGGCGCAGACCGCGCCCTGGAAGGCGGAGCCCGGCGCCAAGCTCACCGTGATGCGCTGGAAGCGCTTCGTGCCTGCGGAAGACGACGCCTTCAATGCCATGGTGGCGGCCTTCAAGGCGGCAACCGGCACCGAGATGAACGTGTTTAGCGAGTCCTTCGAGGACGTGCAGCCGAAGGCTTCGGTCGCCGCCAACACCGGCTCCGGTCTCGACCTTGCCTGGGGCCTGCACACGCTGCCGCAGCTGTTCCCGACCAAGGTCCTCAAGATGAACGACGTTGCCGACTATCTCGGCAAGAAGTATGGCGGCTGGACCGACGCTGCGGCCAAGACCTGCAAGCTCGGCGACGATTGGCTCGGCATTCCCGTCGCGACCAACGGCGGCTACATGAACTATCGCAAGTCGGCGACCGACAAGGCCGGCTTCAAGGAATTCCCGAAGGATTTTCCAAGCTTCCTCGAAATGTGCAAGGCGCTGAAGGCCAACAACACGCCGGCCGGCTTCGCGCTCGGCCACGCCAGCGGCGATGCCAATGGCTGGCTGCACTGGGTGCTGTGGGGCCACGGCGGCTACACCGTCGATCAGAACGACAAGGTGATCATCAACTCGCCCGAGACGATGAAGGCGCTGGAATATTGCAAGGCGCTGTACGACACCTTCATCCCGGGCACGCCGTCCTGGAACGACTCCTCCAATAACAAGGCCTTCCTGGCGGGCGAGCTCTATTGCACCCTCAACGGCATCTCGATCTATGTCGCGGCCAAGACCGACCCGACCAAGAAGGAGCTTGCCGAGGACACCTATCATGCGCTGCATCCGGTCGGGCCGATCGGCAAGCCGACCGAATTGCAGCTCGCGTTCCCGATCCTCGCCTTCAATTTCACCAAGTATCCGAACGCCGCAAAGGCGTTCATCGCCTTCATGCTGGAGAAAGACCAGTACGAGAAGTGGATGTCGGGCGCGCAAGGCTATCTGACGCAAACGCTGAACGCCTATGAGAATGCGCCGGTCTGGACCGCGGACCCGAAGAATGCGGTGTTCTCGCAGGCCTCCAAGCGCTCGCTGCCGGCGTCCGGCATCGGGCAACCCGGCGAGAAGGCTGCGACCGCGATCGCCGACTTCATCGTGGTCGATATGTTTGCGAACTACTGCACCGGCACCAAGGATGCCAAGACCGCGATGGCGGAAGCCGAGCGGCAGCTGAAGCGGATCTATCGCTGATGTGATGGTCGCGGGCGGCGGAGGACCGCCGCTCGCGCTATCATTCGAATGCCATCACTGGAATATTGCGTAGTGATGCTCAATCCTTTGAGCAATCGGGACATCGCCTATGGCTGACATCGCCCTTGCGCCGCGACGTGCGAAGACCGAAATCCGCGAAGCGACCGCCTGGGATCAGCTGCGCCACAACAAGAACTGGCTCGGCTTCTGGTTCATGTTGCCGGCGATGGCGTTCCTGATCTTCTTCCTGGCCTATCCGCTGGGGCTCGGGGTCTGGCTGTCCTTCACCGACACCCGCATCGGCCGTGTCGGTCATTTCATCGGCACCGAGAACTATGAGTGGCTGTGGGACGATTCCATCTTCTGGCTGTCGGTGTTCAACACGCTGCTCTACACCACGATCGCGAGCGCGATAAAATTCGCGGTCGGGCTCTATCTCGCGCTGCTGCTCAACGAGCGGATGCCGTTCAAGGCGCTGCTGCGCGCCGCGGTGCTGATCCCGTTCATCGTGCCGACCGTGCTGTCGGCGCTGGCGTTCTGGTGGATCTTCGATTCCCAGTTCTCGATCATCTCATGGTCGCTGAAGCATCTCGGTCTGATCACCCAGAACATCAATTTCCTCGGCGACACCACCTGGGCCCGGATCTGCGTGATCTTCGCCAACATCTGGCGCGGCGTGCCGTTCGTCGCGATCACGCTGCTGGCAGGCCTGCAAACCGTGCAGCCTTCGCTCTACGAGGCGGCGACGCTCGACGGCGCCTCACGCTGGCAGATGTTCCGCTTCATCACCTATCCCTTGCTGACGCCGATCATCGCGGTCGTGATGACCTTCTCGGTGCTGTTCACCTTCACCGATTTCCAGCTGATCTGGGCGATGACCCGCGGCGGCCCGGTCAACGCCACCCATCTGATGGCGACGCTGTCCTACCAGCGCGCGATCATCGCCGGACAATTGGGCGAGGGCGCCGCGATCTCGAGCGCGATGATCCCGTTCCTGCTCGCCGCGATCATGGTGTCCTGGTTCGGCTTGCAGCGCCGGAAGTGGCAACAGGGAGAGAGCAATGATTGATCTCCGCCGCTTTGCTGCGTTTTTGCGCGAACGGGGCAGGCCCCGCGCGCCAGGGGGAAAGCAATGACTGATCTCCCCGCCCAGAAAGTCGATCTCAAGTCCATCCTGTCGACGTCGGCGCGCGTCGACAACAGCGAGGGCATGAGCTATCTGCAGTCGGTGCCGCGGCGGATCGTGACGCTCTACATCCCGCTGTCGATCATCGTCATCATCCTGCTGTTCCCGTTCTATTGGATGGGGCTGACCGCGATCAAGCCGGACGACCAGCTGCTCGATCTCGACAAGTACAATCCGTTCTGGACCTGGAATCCGACCTTCAAGCACATCCACAAGCTGCTGTTCGAGAGCTACTATCCGCACTGGCTCTGGAACACGATGTACGTGGCGATCGGCGCCACCGTGCTGTCGATCATTGCGAGCGTGCTCGCGGCCTATGCCATCGTGCGGCTGCGCTACAAGGGCGCCAATCTCGTCGGCGGCCTGATCTTCCTGGCCTATCTGGTGCCGCCGTCGATCCTGTTCATTCCGCTCGCGACCGTCGTGTTCCAGTACGGCCTGTTCGACTCGCCGATGGCGCTGATCCTGACCTATCCGACGATCCTGATCCCGTTCTCGACCTGGCTGCTGATGGGCTATTTCAAGACCATCCCGTTCGAGCTCGAGGAGTGCGCGCTGATCGACGGCGCGAGCCGCTGGCAGATCCTGATCAAGATCGTGCTGCCGCTCGCCATTCCCGGCCTGATCTCGGCCTTCATCTTCTGCTTCACGCTGTGCTGGAACGAGTTCATCTACGCGCTGACGTTCCTGCAATCGACCCCGAACAAGACCGTGCCGGTCGCCATCGTCAACGAATTCGTTGACGGTGACATCTATCGCTGGGGTTCCCTGATGGCAGGGGCGCTATGCGGCTCGCTGCCGCTGGTTATTCTTTACGCCTTCTTCGTTGAGCATTATGTCTCGGCGATGACGGGTGCCGTGAAGGAATAACGCGCTAGGCCCGCAGCTGAATTCGAACAAGAGAAGAAAAGGAGCAGGGTCGTGCACATTCTGATTCTGGGCGCCGCCGGCATGGTCGGCCGCAAGCTGACCGAGCGTCTGTTGCGTGAGGGCCGGCTCGGCAAGCAGGACATCAGCAGGATGACCTTGCAGGACGTGGTCGCGCCGGCCAAGCCCGCCAACGCCGCGATTCCGGTCAATGTCGTCGCTTCCGATTTCGCCGATGCCGGCGCAGCAGTGCCCCTGATCGCCGAGCGCCCGGACGTGATCTTCCATCTCGCCGCAATCGTCTCGGGCGAGGCGGAGGCCGAGTTCGACAAGGGCTACCGCATCAATCTCGACGGCACCCGCTATCTGATCGACGCGATCCGCGCCGTCGGTGGCGGTTACAAGCCGCGGCTGGTGTTCACCTCCTCGATCGCGGTGTTCGGCGCGCCGTTCCCGGAGAAGATCGGCGACGAGTTCTTCCATACGCCGCTGACGAGCTACGGCACGCAGAAGTCGATCTGCGAACTCCTGATCAACGACTATACCCGCAAGGGCCTGCTCGACGGGATCTCGATCCGCTTGCCGACGATCTGCGTGCGTCCGGGCAAGCCGAACAAGGCCGCGTCCGGTTTCTTCTCCAACATCATCCGCGAGCCGCTGGCGGGCGAGGAGGCGGTGCTGCCGGTGTCCGAGGATGTGCGGCACTGGCACGCCTCGCCGAAATCGGCGGTCGGCTTCCTGGTCCATGCCGGCACGATGGACCTCAACGCGATGGGGCCGCGGCGCAATCTCAGCATGCCCGGAATGTGCGTCAGCGTCGGCGAGCAGATCGCCTCGCTGGAGCGGGTTGCCGGCAAGAACGTCACCGCGCGGATCAAGCGGGTGCCCGATCCGACCATCATCAGCATCGTCTCGGGTTGGCCGCGCGACTTCGCCACCGACCGCGCGCTGAAGCTCGGCTTCACCACCGCCGAGAAGACGTTCGACGATATCATCCGCATCCACATCGAGGACGAACTGGGCGGCAAGTTCGCCGCCTAGCCCGGCTCAGCCACGCGGGTCTTGGCATGACCAGGGTCGCCAGCATCGGCGAATGCATGATCGAGTTGCGCCAGGCTCCGGGCGGCCAGCCCGGAGGCCTGTATTCGCGCTCCTATGGCGGTGACACGCTCAACACAGCGGTCTATTTGTCCCGGCTCGGCGTCCACATCGATTATATCACCGCGCTCGGCGACGATGCGCTGAGCGATGAGATGATCGCGGGGTGGGCGAGCGAAGGCATCGGCACCAAGCATGTCGCGCGATTGGCAGGCAAGCTGCCTGGGCTCTATCTAATCCAGACCGACGACAAGGGCGAGCGGCGCTTCTTCCACTGGCGCGACAGTGCCGCCGCGCGCGAGCTGATGGACTTGCCCGAGACGGACGACATCCTGAACTCGCTCGCGACCTACGACATCGTCTATCTCTCGGCGATCACGCTCTCGATCCTGCGCGAGGATGGACGGGAGCGGCTGATCGCGGCGCTGAAGCGCGCGCGGCTGCTGGGCACGCGCTTCGCGTTCGACACCAATTTCCGCGCGCGCGGCTGGCCGGACCTCACGATCGCGCGGAACGTCTTCAGTAGCGCATTCGAGACCGCCGATATCGTGCTGGCCTCGACCGAGGATCTGGCGCCGCTCTATCCCGGCGAGAGCAGCACGGCGCTGCTTGCCGGCATCTCGAGCCCCGAGGTGGTGCTCAAGCTGGCCGAGCCCGCCTGCATCGTGCGTTCCGCCGGTGGAACGCACGAGGTGAGGGCCGAGCCGCTGCCGAAACCAGTGGTCGATACCACGGCGGCCGGCGACAGTTTTGCCGCGGCCTATCTGGCTGCGCGGCTCGCCGGCGCCGAGCCGGAGGAGGCGGCGCGTGCCGGCCATCGTCTGGCCGGCGTCGTGGTGTGCTATCCCGGCGCGATCATTCCGCGCTACGCCATGCCGCCGAAGAAAGCGCCTCGTCCCCCACCATCCCGCAAGGTCTCGCAATGACAACGACATCGAAGCAGGATCGGATCGCCGAACTGATCCGCCAGGCCATTGTGATCCCGGTGCTGACCATCGAGCGGCTCGCGGACGCGGTGCCGCTAGCCAGGGCGCTGGTCGCCGGCGGCGTGCGGACGCTCGAGGTGACGCTGCGGACGGCGGTCGCGGTCGATGCGGCCAAGGCCATCATATCAGAAGTGCCCGATGCGGTGGTCGGGATCGGCACCATCCTCAATGGCGACGATCTGGCGCGCGCCGAGGCGCTCGGCGCCAAATTCGGCATCAGCCCGGGCGCGACGCCCGAGCTGTTGAAGGCGGTCGCAGCCAGTGGGCTGCCGTTCGCGCCGGGGATCGCAACCGCCTCCGAGCTGATGCAGGCGCTGGCGCACGGCTTCGACGTCGTCAAATTCTTCCCCGCCGAGCAGGCCGGCGGTATCAAGGCACTGCGCGCCTTGGCCGGTCCATTCCCGAACGTCAGGGTTTGCCCGACCGGAGGCATCGGCGAGGCCAACGCGGCGACCTGGCTTGCCGAGCCCAATGTGCTGGCGGTCGGCGGCTCCTGGCTGTGCCCGGCAGCCGATATCCGCGCCGGCAACTGGGCGGGCATAACCGCCATGTGCGCCAAGGCGATGAAAACGCTGAAAGCCGCCTGAAGATACGCTACATAACTCCCGAACAGCCAAAGGGAGATACGGCCATGACCGCCAGCATCGTGGGTTGGGCGCACACGCCATTCGGAAAGTTTGACGCGGAGACCGTCGAAGGTCTCGTCGTCAAGGTCGCCAACGAGGCGCTGGCCGATGCCGGCATCGCCGCGTCCGACGTCGACGAAATCATGCTCGGCCATTTCAACGCCGGCTTCTCGCCGCAGGATTTTACGGCCTCGCTGGTGCTGCAAGCCAATCCGGCGCTGCGCTTCAAGCCGACCACCCGCGTCGAGAACGCCTGCGCCACCGGATCGGCCGCCGTGCACCAGGGCATCCGTGCCATCGAGGCGGGCGCCGCGAAGATCGTGCTGGTCGTCGGCGTCGAGCAGATGACGAAGACGCCGGGTCCGGAGATCGGCAAGAACCTGCTGAAGGCATCGTATCTGCCTGAGGACGGCGACACGGTCGGCGGCTTCGCCGGCGTGTTCGGCAAGATCGCGCAGGCCTATTTCCAGAAATACGGCGACCAGTCGGATGCGCTGGCGATGATCGCCGCCAAGAACCACAAGAACGGCGTCGCCAATCCCTATGCACAGATGCGCAAGGATTTCGGCTTCGAGTTCTGCCGCGCCGAGAGCGAGAAGAACCCGTTCGTCGCCGGCCCCTTGAAGCGCACCGATTGCTCGCTGGTGTCGGATGGCGCAGCCGCGCTGGTGCTGACCGATGCCGAGACCGCCAGGACCATGGGCAAGGCCGTGAACATCCGCGCCACCGCCCATGCGCAGGATTTCCTGCCGATGTCGAAGCGCGACATCCTGCAGTTCGAGGGCTGCACCACCGCCTGGCAGCGCGCGCTGCAGAAGGCCGGCCTGCAGCTCTCCGACCTCTCCTTCGTCGAGACCCACGACTGCTTCACGGTTGCCGAGCTGATCGAATATGAAGCGATGGGCCTGACCCCGAAGGGGCAGGGCGCGCGTGCCATCATGGAAGGCTGGACTCAGAAGGACGGCAAGCTGCCGGTCAATCCGTCCGGCGGCCTCAAGGCCAAAGGCCATCCGATCGGCGCCACCGGCGTCTCCATGCACGTGATGAGCGCGATGCAGCTCACAGGCCAGGCGCCCGAGGGCATGCAGCTCAAGAACCCGCAGATTGGCGGCATCTTCAACATGGGCGGCGCTGCGGTCGCCAACTACGTCTCGATCCTCGAGCCGGCGAAGTAAGGGACACTCTCACCACTAGTCATGGCCGGGCTTGTCCCGGCCATCCACGTCTTCCTTCGTCATGTGGCACCAAAGACGTGGATGCCCGGCACATAGGCGAGCGGAAGCGACGCCGTCCTTCGGACGGCTACGTCCGGGCATGACAGTTTGCTTGGGGCTACCGCAATGAACATTGCCGAATGGCTGGCGGCGACGGCGCGGGCGCGACCCGATGCGCCGGCGCTGCTGACCGGCTTCGACCTCGACGCCGACTATGCAACTTTTGCCCGCCGCGCCGCCTCGATCGGGGCGGCGCTGGTGCGCGATCACGGCATCGCCGCCGCCGACCGCATCGCGCTGTTTGCATCGAACTGCACGCAATATCTCGAATGCCTCTATGGCATCTGGTGGATCGGCGCCGCCGCGATCCCGATCAACGCAAAACTGCACGGCCGCGAGGCGGCATGGATCTGCGGCAATGGCGGCGCCAAATTGGCTTTCGTGTCCGATGACACGATCGGCGCGCTGCTTGAGTCAAAGGACGACTGCCCCGCCGGCATGACCATGCTGTCGGTCGACAGCGACGCCTACAGGGCGATGCGGAGCGGCGAGGGGGCACCTGCGCCGCTGCCGCGCGAAACCAACGATCTCGCCTGGCTGTTCTATACGTCCGGCACCACCGGCCGTCCCAAGGGCGTGATGCTCAGCCACGGCAATCTGCTTGCGATGTCGCTGTGCTATCTCGCCGACGTCGATCCCGCGACACCGAATGATGCCTCGCTCTATGCGGCGCCGATCTCCCATGGCGCGGGCCTGTACAATTTCCCGCATGTCCGGATGGGCGGCCGTCACGTCGTTCCTGAAACCGGCGGCTTCGATCCGGACGAGGTGCTCAACCTCGGCCGCCAGCTCGACAATGTCGTGATGTTCGCGGCACCCACCATGGTGCGCCGCCTGGTCGATGCGGCGAAGAAGCGCGGCGAGAACGGCGAGGGGCTGCGCACCATCATCTATGGCGGCGGGCCGATGTACACCGCCGACATCACCGACGCGATCGCGACCATGGGGCAGCGCTTCGTGCAGATCTACGGCCAGGGCGAGTCGCCGATG
>DASVOL010000691.1:0-34316 GCA_036383375.1 Bradyrhizobium sp.
TGTACCCTCCGCAACACCATCCACGGCGGCGCGGTGATGGCCTTCGCCGACTCGGTCGGCGCCGCCGCCACCGTGATCAACCTGCCTGAGGACGCCAAGGGCACCACGACGCTGGAGAGCAAGACCAACTTCATCGGCGGGGCCAAGGAGGGGACCACCGTGATTGCGACGGCGACCCCGGTTCACCGCGGCCGGCGGACCCAGGTCTGGCAGACCAGGCTGGAGACCGAGGACGGCAAGCTGGTCGCGGTGGTTACGCAAACGCAATTGGTATTATGATGAGGCAATGATGTGATTTACCGATCACATCATTGTTTACTTAAATGAATCTAGACACTTGAATTATATGGTGCGACGCACAATATACGGATTGCTAGGGACTCGACGCCTCCTCGAGGGCTACCAAGAGGAGTTATGAAATGAACTATGATTCCATCCGTCCGACGTCCGCCAAGGGCACCGTGCGGACGTTGAGCCAGCAGGAGGAGCTTCCTCTGCTGCGCGATCACCTGTTGCGACTGGATCGTACCAGCCGCCATGATCGTTTTCATGGCTTCATCGACGACAGTTTCATTCGCCGCTACGCCGAGCGCTGCGCCAACGACGGCACGGTCATCATCGCCTATTTCGAGGATGGCGTGGTCCGCGGCGCGGCCGAGCTGCATCCGCCGGAGCAGTCACCGGATGCGCAGCCGGAAATCGCCTTTAGTGTGGAGCGGTCTGTTCGGCGCAAGGGCGTCGGCAGCACGCTGTTCCGCAAGCTGATCGCCGAGGCGCACGCCAAGGGCTACGGCAGCCTGCGCATCACCACTGGCGCGCAGAACGATGCGATGCGTGCGCTCGCCACCAAGTTCGGTGCGCAGCTGACCTTCCGTCACGGCGAGTCCACCGGCAGCATCGACCTGACCGAGCAGCACCAGGCTGAACCGGCTCCGGTCGCTGCACCGGTGACTCCGGTCGAGGCGGCGCGCGCGATCGTCGACATGAACCGCGCCTATTGGCGGATGGTGATGCAGATGTCCGGCTGGGGCCGGGCGGCTTGAGCCATCAATCTCAGATCAAACGCAAAAAGGGCAATCCGCTCAGCGGATTGCCCTTTTTCTTTGAGTAACCGGATGTTGTATTTCAGGTGCCGGTGCGCTTGGCGGGCACGAGACGGCGGACCACGCGGCGCTCGACCACGACCGAGCGCTGCGCGCCCTGTTCGCCGGCGATCACGCGGGTTGCCGTGCCCGTGCGTGCGCTGACGCGCGCGGTCTTCTTCACCTCGGCCAGCACCTCTTCATAGGGCAGCCCCATCAGCGACGACGCGATCTCGGCCTGGGCCTCCACGTCATCGGTGATGCCGATGGCGGCGAAGATTGCCTCCTCCAGCGTCGGCGGATCATGCCGCACGCGCCGGGTGCCATACTTGGTATTCCAGTCTCCGCTCATCGCCGCCTCATCTTTGAATCGCGGGAGATACGTAAGGTCCCCAATGTTGCATTGCAATATGAATATGAGATGGCAATCCAGCCATGCAGCTAGAGTCTCTCAATCTTGTGAGCGTCATAAAGTTCGATGGTGGACGCCGCGGCCGCAAGAGATTGCAGGGAACGGACGAAATCGCGTGAGGCGGGGACCGCGAAATGCGCCGCCAGCGCCGCGCGGTCGGCCCATTGCTCGAAAAATACCAGCTTGAGCGGATTCTCGCAGTCGACATGGACCGCATGCGAGATGCAGCCGGGCTCGGTGCGCGAGCGATGGACATGTTCGAGGCTCAATCGCCGCACCTCGTCGAACGAGTCGGCGCGGGCGGTGACGCTGCCGGTGACGACGATCATGGTCTCCCCCTGTCGGTTACGGGGCGGCTTCCGCCCCTGATGCACCAATCGGTTGCTGCGGCCAGCGCTTCAGCGCGGCGCGACCGGCATCGGTCAGCACATAGATGCCGCGCTCGGCGCGATCGAACCAGCCGTAGACATTATGCTGCAGGATCTTGCCGGCGTCGGGAATCTCGGCGCGCAGGTCGCGCATCCGCCGGGGGCCATCCGACAGCGCGCAGGCGCAGGCCAGCGCCTGTTGCCGGTAGGCGGTCATGATCGGCGCACGCGTCGATCCGCCCATGGCGGGATCGCCCTTACGCTTGCGATGCTCGGTGATCAGGCGCGAGCGCTTCTTCGGATTGCGGCGCGGTGCCGCAGTCGGCGGCGGCACCAGCACTTCGACGTCGCCGCGGTCGGTGACGCCGAGCATGCCGAAGCCGAGCCGCCGGCACAGGTTGCGATAGCGCGCGTCGCTCTCGCGGCCCTTGCCGCGGGCCGACACCTTGGCCGCGATCCACACCTCATCGGCCGCCGCGGCGCGATCGACCGCCTGCAGGATCAGTTCGAGGTTGAAGGCGAGCTTCAGTTCGCCGATCACGACGACAGGCGGATCACCGCCGCTCAGCGCGACGAGGTCGCAGCCGCCGACCTCGCCCTTCACCGTGAAGCCGAGCTTTTCCAGGAAGCGTTTGACGGGCAGATAAAGCGCGGTTTCCAACAGGCAGGCTCCTGCGGCATCCCGCCGCGACTCAAGCGCAGCATAGCGCGGAATTGCACCCATTGAGGCCGATGGAATTTGCCCAAAGCGCGGCCAGGCGGCTATTATTGGGCTGGACAGGGCGCGACCATTTCATGATCCGGAACGGCCTCTATCACATCACCGTCGAATTTCTCGACGGCGTCTCTGGCGGCAACCAGGGCGTCATGGTGCTGCGCGACGGCCAGATGCGCGGCGGCGACTCGTTCTTCTTCGCCCATGGCAGCTACACCGCGGCGGATGGCAAGTGGAAGGGCGAGGTCACCAACGAGGAGCATTCGCCGACCTATGGTGAGCGCCCGGTTTGGGAACGCAAGGTGGTCACGATCGGTTTTACCGGGACCTATACCGACGAGACCGCCGAGGGCGACGGCATGGCGCTCGCCGGCAAGCAGAGCATCCGCTTCAGGTCGAAGCTGCGGCTGCTGGTCGCTGACTAAACCCGCCCGTTCACGGGCAGCAGCGCGCCGGTGACGGCGCTTGCGGCGTCGCTGGCGAGGAACAGGATGACGTCAGCGAGTTCCTTCGGCGTCACCCATTTGGAGATGTCGGCCTTCGGCATCGCGGCGCGATTGGCGGCAGTGTCGATGATCGAGGGCAGCACGGCGTTGACCGTGACCTTGCCCTTGAGTTCCGCGGCGAGCGACTCGGTGAGGCGGTGGACGCCGGCTTTCGAGGCCGCATACGGACCCATCCCGGAGGCGGCCTGCAGCGCGCCGAGCGCACCGATATTGATGATGCGTCCGGCGCCCGATTTGATGAGATGCGGAATCGCCGCGTGCGACGTGTTGAAGGCGGTCATCACGTTCATCGCGTACATGCGCTGCCAGGTCGCGGGATCGCCGTCGCTCACCGCCTCGAAGGTGAAGCCGCCGGCGATGTTGATCAGCCCGTCGAGCCGGCCGAAATGCGCCGCCGCCTTGTCGATTGCAGCCGTCGCCTGCGCGGTGTCGGTGAGGTCGACATTGCCGAGCTCGATGCGATCGGCCGTCGCGGCAAGTTGCGAGGCCGCATGATCGATGCCGGCAACGCGCGCGCCGCGCGCCAGGGCTTCTTCGGCGACCACCTTGCCGAGCGCGCCAAGCGCGCCGGTGATGACGATGGCTTTTCCGTTCATGGCGGTCTCCGTATCAGCAACAGGTTGCCACCCACTATGATCAGGCGGATTTCATTTGCAATGCCGCCGGTTTCGTCTCCTACTGCGCGCATTCATCAATTCATTCGCCTCAAGGATGTTTGCGATGCCGACACCGAGGGCCTGCGAAACCCATCTCGAACTCGTCAAGTTCAGCTACGGATTGCCGCATCTTGCGCAAGCGCTCAAGCGCGACCGGAAGATCAAGATCGTTGCCCTCGGATCATCATCGACCGCGGGAGCCGATAAAGTCCTTCCATTTCCACCACGGCTGGAGATCTTATGGCGCAGCCAGAAGCAGTCCTTCGGCCGGATGATCGACATCGTCAACCGAGGGATCGGCGGGCAGGAGGCGCCGGAAGAGTTCTCGCGCATCGAGTCCGATGTCATCGCCGAAGCCCCGGTGATGGTGATTTGGCAGGTCGGCACCAACGCCGTGTACAGGAACTACAACTTCGATCAGGTGCAAGCGACGTTCGAGGCGGGACTCGATGTACTCGCCGGGCTGCCGCTGGACGTCGTCGTGATGGATTCGCAATACACCCAGGCAATCATCGGCGCGCCGGACGTGCTCAAGCTCGCCAACCAGTTCATGCCAATGATCGCCGACGTCGCAGCAAGCAGGAAAGTCAACCTGTTCCGCCGCTTTGCGCTGATGAAGCAATGGGTCGATGCCGGAATTCCGCTCTCCGAACTCGACGATGGTGCACAGGAGCATCTCCATACGAGCGAGTGGGCGACCGATTGCATCACTCAGGCGCTGCTCGGCGCGATCAACGATGCGGTGGCAGGCAGCGCGAGCATGTCGTCCTGACTACGTAAGACTACGGAGGTGGGCCAGTTGGATAAAATTTGCGGCAGTTCCGTAAGTCGTTTTCAGAACCCTTTGCTTAGAAGCGGAACTCCAGCCAAGGTAGGGGTTATGCGAATGGGAAATCTTCCGGATCACGGTTTACCGCTCGTTCAGCTTAAGGAGCAGCGGCGCGATCTCGTGGTGGCGCTGCAAAACCGCAACGGACCAGTGGGCAGCTGGGAGCTGATGCAGATCGCGGCGATTCAGCAGGCGATCTCGGCGTTCGAGGATGTGATTGCCGACCTCGACGCGGAGCTTGAGCTCGAGGCCGCGGCCTGAGCTCTTTCAGGGTGGTCGCGTTTTCTTCACGCGAACCGGTGTCCACTTCGCTCGAAAACGCTCTCGCGTAAATTGATCAGGCCTGCAGATAGCGGGCTTCAAGCGCCTCGCGCTCGGCCGGGCCGAGCCCGAGGCCCTCGCGGAAATAGCCGTCGAGGCTGCCATAGTCGGCGTCGATCGCCTCGAACGCTGCCTCCAGAAACGCCGCGCGCACCGTGCCGAGCACCTGCTTGACGTCATCGGGCAGCTCGGTGCTGTGGGCCGGGTCGCGCTTGTAGAACTGGTTGGTCAGGAGATAGTCGTCCGCGATCACCTGATCGGACACGCCGAGCGCGTGCAGGATCAGCGCGCAGGCAAAGCCGGTGCGGTCCTTGCCCGCGGTGCAGTGGATCACCAGCGGAGCGCGGTTCTCGAGCAGATGGGCGAACAGCGTGCGATAGCGCGGCGTGTTGTCCTGGACATAGCCGCGGTAGGAATCCCGCATCACCTCGATCGCATCGGCTTCCAGGAGTTGACGTTTGCTGGCGATCGCCCGCAGCGAAGCAACCACCGTCGGCTCGACGGGGAGTGAATGCACGGTCACGTCGCTCATGCTGCACAGCGCCTCGGCGCGCTCGGCAACACCGCGGAAGTCGAATGCGCTTTTGACCCCGAGCGAGCGCACCACGGCGATGTCCTGCTCGGTGAGATAGGCAAGATGGTTGGAGCGGAAGATCTGCCGCCAGCGCACCGTCCGGCCGTCGCGCGCCTGGTAGCCGCCCAGGTCGCGAAAATTGCTGGCGCCGGCGAGATTGAGGTGACGGGCAGGGGCTTCTGACATTGGGCGGGCCTGTTGCAGCTGATGAGGTCTTGGCGCAGAAATCATGGCGCGGGAAATAGCGGTGTAGACAGGTCTATAACCGGCTCGTCGGGGGGAGAATATGACTTATCGCGGAGGCGCCATTCTTGTCGGCGCAATTCTTGTCGAGGTTCTTGGTTCCTCGGCAGCGCCGGCGCAGTCCGCCTTCCGGAATTATCATTGTGCCGACGGCACGCAGTTCATTGCCGCGTTCTTTGGCGGGGACACCCGCGCTCATCTGCAACTCGACGGCAAGGCGGTGACGCTGTCGAAGCGTCTGTCGCTGACCGGCACGCGCTACCGGGGCGGCGGGGTGACGCTTGAGATTACGCGGGCTGGACTTACCAGGCTCCGGCACGCCAAGCGGCCGGTGACGGCCTGCGAGCTGGCATGAAAAAAGGGCCGAAACGCTTCGTTCCGACCCTTTCCTACTGCTCTGTTGCTGTCTGACGCTTTTGCGTCACGCCCTTCTGCCTGATCGACATCAGTGATCGCGGCTCGGCTTGGCGTCTTCGATGGCCGCCTGATGGTACCAGCTCTCGCTGCAAGCGAAGGTCTCGACCTCAGCGGCCAGCTCGCGCGTCGTCCGCATCTCGCCGTAGCGGCGTCCGCCGAGAGCCGCGCGGCCCCCAGCCGGGAATTGATAGATCGTTGCCGATCCCTGATTTTGGCCCGTTGTGATCATGTCAAAGTCTCCTATGGCCGGAGCGAGCCTCCATGGTGCGCCCGACTCATTCGTGTGTCGTTACCGTCATTTTGATATCGGCCCCGGCCCGGCAGGGTGCAAGTTGACCAAGAAATAGTCATTCGCTGTCTAATTCGTGTGCAAATCCCGGTTTGCATCCTGCGAGGCAGGATGCAGCTGACCAACGCTTGGGCCGAGCCGATGGTTGCCCGGCGCCCGATGGTTGGACACGAACTGTCACATGACGCTGCCACCGCATTAATCGGCGGCCGGCGCCGTAGCTGAATTTGCTGCAGAAACGGGCGACGGAGGCTGCTGAGAGAAGATTTTGGCTGACCGTGGCGCATGTCAGCTGCGCTGCTTTGTCGCAGATAAAAATGCAATGTCCGCTGTGGACATCCGCGAGGAGGGCGGGTGCCGCAGTGCAGCGACTGGCATTTTAATTGCTTAGTAAGAGCTGGCCGATGGTGGCCGGGTACGCGTGCGGCGGCCGACTGGCTTTCGGTTCCTCACGGTTTTGCATCATCAACAGAGAGGTTCAATGACCAAGTACAAGCTCGAGTATATCTGGCTCGACGGATATACGCCGACGCCGAGCCTGCGCGGTAAGACGCAGATCAAGGAATTCGCGTCGTTCCCGACCCTCGAACAGCTTCCGCTGTGGGGCTTTGACGGTTCGTCCACCCAGCAGGCTGAAGGCCACAGCTCTGACTGCGTGCTGAAGCCAGTCGCCTGCTATCCCGACGCCGCGCGCGAGAACGGCGTGCTTGTCATGTGCGAAGTCATGATGCCCGACGGCAAGACGCCGCATGTCTCGAACAAGCGCGCCACCGTTCTGGATGACGAAGGCGCCTGGTTCGGCTTCGAGCAGGAATACTTCTTCTACAAGGACGGCCGTCCGCTCGGCTTCCCGGAAGAGGGTTATCCGGCTCCGCAGGGCCCGTACTACACCGGCGTCGGCTACAAGAACGTCGGCAGCGTCGCTCGCAAGATCGTCGAAGAGCATCTCAATCTCTGCCTCGCCGCCGGCATCAACCACGAAGGCATCAACGCCGAAGTGGCGAAGGGCCAGTGGGAATTCCAGATCTTCGGCAAGGGCTCCAAGACCGCCGCTGACCAGATGTGGATGGCCCGCTATCTGATGCTGCGCCTCACCGAGAGCTACGGCATCGATATCGAATTCCACTGCAAGCCCCTCGGCGACACCGACTGGAACGGCTCGGGCATGCACGCCAACTTCTCGACCAAGTACATGCGCGAAGTCGGCGGCAAGGAGTACTTCGAGAGCCTGATGAAGGCGTTCGACAAGAACCTGATGGATCACATCGCCGTCTACGGGCCGGACAACGACAAGCGTCTGACCGGCAAGCACGAGACCGCGCCGTGGAACAAGTTCAGCTATGGCGTGGCTGACCGTGGCGCGTCGATCCGTGTGCCGCACTCCTTCGTCAACAATGGCTACAAGGGCTATCTGGAAGACCGCCGCCCGAACTCGCAAGGCGACCCCTACCAGATCGCTTCGCAGATCCTGAAGACGATCTCCGAGGTGCCGACCGGCGCCAAGGCTGCGGCTTAAGCAGCTGTCGGACCCGGATGGAGTCATCCGGTACCGCAATCGGGTCCGCCAGGGCGACTGCCTTGGCGGACCTTTGCATTTTAACGACAGTCTTTGCGGCGGGCCTGCCGCCGAAAGCGGTTTCGCTGCGTTATGAACCGCGCTAGACAACGGTTGTATCTTGGCTGCCGGGGACACGGCGCTTGTTTGAAGGGTTTTACAAGGTCCGGTTCGAGCTGGGCGGCGCCGTCGGCCGCAGCGTGATGTATGTCGGCGACGGCAAGATGCTCGGCGGCAACTCGGCCTTTGCCCATATCGGCACCTACGAGAAGACCGGCGACGAGGTCGCGGTCGAGATCCAGACCGTCCGCCACAACCCCGATCCGACCTACCGTGCGATGGCGGGCACCGACGACGCGACGCTGCTCGCCAAGGGCGGGCCCGACGGCGAGCTCTACCGCTTCAAGGGCGAGCTCAAGGAATTGCCGGGCGTGCCGTTCCAGTCGGTGATGACGCCGATCACCGAGGACGAGGTCCCGATCGCAGGCGGGGTCGGCGAGGGCGGCATCGTCAACGGGCTGTATTCGATCCACATCCAGCTGCTCGACGGTGTCGACGGCAGCCTCACCGGCGTGATGCTGCTGAACAACGGCCGCATCCTCGGCGGCGATGCGTTCTTCTACTATCTCGGCACCTACACGTCAGAGAAGGGCCGCTGGAAGGGGCAGATCCTCAATCAGGAGCACACCTCGGCGATGGGCGAGAACCCCGTCTTCGGCGGCCATGAGGTCGGGATCGGCTTCGCCGGTACCTGCGACGCGGAAGGCGCCGTGCTCGAAGCGACGGCGCTTGCCGGCAAGCGCAGCCTCCGCCTCAGGGCTGCGCTGAAGCTGATGCGGCGGGCGTAAGCGGGATGGACAATTCGGTTCGCGTGCTGTCGACGCTGGCGCTGAAGGGCGCGGTCGCGCGCCTTGCCTCGGCCTACCAGGCCGCAAGTGGTGTGCGGATCGATGCCGATTTTGCACCGACGCTGGCGTTGCTCGAACGCCTGCGCGCCGGCGAGGCCGCCGATCTCGTGATCCTGACCCGCGAGGGCCTCGACGAGATGACCGGCGAGGGCCGCGTTGCGCCGGAAAGTGTTGTCGATCTCGCGCGCTCCTATGTCGGCGTCGCCGTGAAGGCGGGCGCTGCGCATCCCGACATCGCCAGTGAAACCGCATTGCGCGCGACGCTGCTCGGCGCACGGGCGGTGGCCTATTCGCGGCTCGGCGCCAGCGGCATCCTGTTCGCGCAGCTGATCGCGCGTCTCGGTATTGCGGAGGCGATCAACGCCCGTGCGGTGATCATTCCGGTAGGCTTCACCGCGGAAAGGCTCGTCAGCGGCGAAGCCGACCTTGCGATCCAGCAGATCAGCGAGTTGAAGCAGATCGATGGCATCGAAATCGTCGGGCCAATTCCCTTGGGCCTGCAGACGCCGGCGGTGTTTTCGGCGGGCCGCATGGTCGCCTCAGAGCGCGCAGCGGCCGCCGATCATTTGCTGCGGTACCTCGCGTCGGCCGATGTCGCGCCGGTGCTGCGCGAGACCGGGCTCGAGCCTTGAATTTGCCCGCAGCGCGACGCAACCTGCCGGTCATGTTCAAACCTCTTCATGCAATCGTCCTTGCCGTGGCGCTGGCCGCGCCTGTGCTAGCTCACGCGCAATCGGCCGACCTCGTGCTGTGCGACCGGCTTGCCGCCGATCCCACCGATCCCGACAAGCCGGCCGACGTGAAGGGCGTGGCCGAGATCGCTTCGGCCGATATCGCGACCGCGATCAAGTATTGCGCGGTGGCGGCAAAATCGTCGCGCCGCGCGATGTACCAGCTCGGCCGTGCCTATGCCGCCAACCGGCAGGCCGCCGAAGCAATGTCGGCCTGGCGCAAGGCGGCCGACAAGGGCTCGACGTCGGCGATGGTCGAGCTCGGCGTGCTCTACGGCAATGGCACCGGTGTCGCCAAAGACGAGGCGCAGGCGCGCAAATTGTTCGAGCGCGCGGCGCAGGCCGGCAATGCGCGCGGCGTCAGCAATCTCGCTGCCCTCGGCGGCGGCGGCGCGGCTGCCGATCCGGCACGCGCACGCGAATTGCTCGCCAAGTCGGCCGAGACCAATGCGGAGGCGCAGTATCAGCTCGGCATGATGCTGGCCGAGGGCAGGGGCGGCGCGCAGGACGACGCCGGTGCGCGGGCGTTATTCGAGAAGGCGGCTGCGCAGAACCATCCGGGCGCGCTGGAGCGGATGGGCGCCTTCGCGCAGGCCGGCCGCGGCGGACCGAAGGATAGCGATGCGGCAAAAGCCTACTACGAGCGCGCGGCCGCGCTCGGCGATGAGGATGCCAAGAAGGCGCTGGAGCGGGCGCGCTGCCCCTACGTGATCAAGGACAAGCGCGGCAACGCGGTGACCAACCTCTGCTTCTAGATGCATTGTCGAGCGACGCCGGTTCGCTCGGAAACGCAATGCTCGCCGCGCTACGGCGGGCAGGCCGCGCCGGTCTTGACCCAGGCCTCGACCAGCGCACCGGCCTCTGCTTGCGTGCCGGGCGCCGGCGAGCGGCCGAAGCCGGGATGCCAGGCCCAGCCGACCAGCGTGTCCTTGCCGATATGCTCGATCAGCTCCTCGACCTTGCGGCCGCCATTGCGTGCGGGATCCCGGATCTGCTGGCAGATCTCGCCGATGGTCTTGCCGGCCCACGCCATCTCGCGCGGCGCGAGGTGCCATTCGGGATGACCAGGCACCCGGCCAGGATCGAAATTTGCGTGCTGGTGGCAGATCGCGCAGCGCATCGCGTTGCTGCCGTGGCCGTCGGCGCCGCGCGTGACCGGGGGCTGGTGCATGCGGCTGATGTCGCCTTGCCGGGGACTGTCGCCGGCGGGATGGCAATTGGTGCAGCGCGGATGGGTCAGCACCTTGCCGAGTTCGGTGAAGATTGCCGCGGAGCGCTGCTCGACATTCTCGATGCCGGCAAAGCTTTCCGGCGAGGCGAGGGCGTGGCTTGCGCTCTCCGATGCCGCATATCCTGCACACAGGCTGGTCGCGAGCGCCGTCAGCACCGCAATGATCCGAAACCGCGTTTCCGATGTCATCGCGCGTGCGCTCATTTGTTGGCGGTCAGATAGCGCGTGGCATCGGCGAGGATCACGTCGCGCACCGCCTGATGATATTTGATGTAGCCGGTGCAGCGGCACAGGTGGCCGTCGAGCGCGTCCGCGATGACGGTCTCGAGTTGGTCCCGCGCCACCGGCTCTCTTGCCAGAAGTTCGAGCAGCACCTGGCCCTCGTTAAGGAAGCCGGCCGTGCAATAGCCGCACTGGAACGCGAAGTGCTCGATGAAAGCCCGCTGCAACGCGGAGAGCTCGCCGTCCTTCGCATGACCCTCGACGGTGCGGATCGCCTTGCCGTCGAAATTCGCCGCCGGCACCACGCAGGTCGGGGTGGTGTAGCTGGTGCCGTCGGGGTTATCGATGATGACGGCACAGCTCAGGCATTGCGCGGCGCCGCAGCCGAACTTGGTGCCGGTCATGCCGAGCATTTCGCGCAGGAAATCGTTCATCGAGAGGTCGTCGCGGACCTCGATCGGGCCGTGCTTCTGGCCGTTGATGGTGAGGTTGAGCGTCGTCACGCAAGCGCTCCCTTGAGCAGGCTCGTTGTCACCGGCAATGAGCGGAAGCGGTGGCCGGTGGCATCGTTGATGGCGTTGAGCAGCGCCGGCACGATCGGGATCATCACCACCTCGGCCATGCCCTTCGGCGGTTCGTCCGGCGTCAGCGGTGGCAGCATCTCGATCTCGAGATCGTGCAGCGGCAGGTCGGAGCCGCGCGCGATCAGGTATTGGCCGAGATTCCACTGCCCGTTGCCGGGGCCGCCTTCGAACGGCGGCAGGGTTTCGAGCAGCGCGTAGCCGACGCCCATGGCAAAACCGCCATGCGACTGGCCGAGCACGACTTCAGGCGCCAGCGCTTGGCCGCATTCGAACACGCTGTAGGCCTTGGCGATGCGCAAGATGCCGGTCGCGCGCTCGATCTCGACACGCACCAGCGTGCCGCACATCGAGGTGTAGGCGGTGCCGATCCGGTTGTTGTCGGTGGGCGGAAACTTGACGCTGACGCGGTCGATCCGCTCGAACCGCCCACGGCCGCGGCGGATCGCGAGTGCATCGATCTCGGCGCGGTATTGCTCGCCGAACAGCGGGAAGCGCGCCCGCGACCAGGCCCAGCGCGAGAAGCTGTGCGCCACCGCGCCGGTGACGAAGCCCCGCGCATGCGCGGTCGCGGCAAGTTTCGGCAGCGGCAGCGGCGCGAGATCATCGAGCACGAGCTGGCCACCGCTCCACCGTGCCTTGTCCCATTGCCGGGCGCGCGGATCGGCCTTGCCGATGTGCCAGAGCTCGAGTGCGGCCGGCCACAGGCCGTAGCGGAAGATGACGCGGGCGGCTTCGGCTGACGAATGCGTGCCGACATGGGCGCCGATCGACGCACTCGTCGCCGAGCTGATCGCGGGGACCCAGCGCGGATTCTTCTCGGCGAGATCCTGGGTCTTCTGATCCATCGTGTAGGGATCACCCGACGTGACGAGCCCGAGCGCCTCGTAGCTGTCGACCCGGGAGACGGCGACCTCGTCGGCGATGACGCCGAGATGGCCAGCGACGCGGTTGGCAAGCGCGGTGCCGATGCCGTTGCCCATCTCGACATGGTCGCAGAAGATCGTGATCCGCCCCTCGGGATCGATCTCGACCCGGCCGAGCGAGCAATCCGCGCCCGCGCCGTAATCCTTGGTGACGCAGGCCAAGCCCGTGCCGATCAGCCGTCCTTCCGGCGCCTTCTGCTTGAAGGTGGCGCGCTGCTGCCAGATCGGATGCGTCTCGAGCTTGTCGAGGATTTCGGGCGTGCGCACCGACACGATGTAGGGGTTGCCGGTCATGGTCCGGCCGTTCTGCTTAAGCGCATTGTTGCGGCGGAACGCGATCGGATCGATCTTCAGTTCGCTGGCGGCCTCGTCGATCAAGACTTCGAGCGCGGTCATGGTCTGCAGCGTGCCGTAGCCGCGCATCGAACCGGCGGTGACGCCGCGCGAATGCAGCGCCACGGTGGTGACGTCGACCTTCGGGACGTCGTAGATGCCGATCGCCGCGGTGGCGGCCACGGTCGCGACGTTGGCGGAGAAGTTGGCGAGCCCGCCGCCATCGAGGACATGGTCGGCGGCGAATGCCGTGATCTTGCCGCTGCTGCGATCGATGCCGATCCGCGAGCGCATCTTGATCGGGTGGCGTTTGATGCCGCCCTGGAATTGCTGGTAGCGGTCGTGCGCCAGCCGCACCGGCCGTCCCGGGAAGAACATCGCCGCCAGCGCCACGTAAAGCACGAACGGGGTGTGGTCGCGGCCGCCGAAGCCGCCGCCGACATGGGCAAACTGCGCGTTGATGTGGGAGGGGCGGAAGGGTGGGCGGGCCTTGCCGAGCAGATGCGCGATCGACTCGGTCGCCTCATAGGGCGACTGCACGCCGAGCACCAGTTCGAGATTGCCGCTGTTGTCGCTGTACCAGGCGAGCCCGCTCTCGGGTTCGAGGAACATCGGATCGACCGACTGGGTCTCGAACTCGCGGTCGAGCACGAGTTGCGACGGATCATCCTTGGCGAGTTGGGCGCGAATCTCCTCGCCGTGGATTGCGGCTTTGGCGTAGTCGGCCTTGGTCTCCTTGGCGAGCGGCAGCCAGACCGGCAGCGCCGCGTTCTGGATCCGGCTTGGCGAAACCCAGCCGGCCTGGATCGGCGAGTAGATGTCGGGCGCCTCTGGCGTGGCGCCCGCCACGCGGGTGAAGCGATACGCGCCGAAGTTCGGCAGGATCACCGGACCGGTCTCGTCGCCGAACTTGACGAAGCCACCATCGCGCAGCGCGAGGCGTGCCCGGTCGAAGGCGTCGAACTGCTCGAAGATCAACAGCGCAACCGGCTGTCCGAGATAAATCGGCGTCGTGCCGACCGGGCAGAACAGATCGCCGGTGTAGAACTCCGGCACCCGCGTGCCGATCCGGTCGAGATCGGCCGATGTCACGACGACCGACGGCTTCGCTGGACCGTCGAGGCGGGCGAGGTCCATGCCGGCATAGACATGCGTGGCGTCGTTGGCGCGGACCAGGATGGCGTGCGAGGTGGTCGCAGGCCAGCCCGGCATGTCGGCGGCGCGAAAGTCCGAAGCGTAGAGCTTTGCGCCGGTGACCTTGGCCACCCCGTCGACGCGGCCGGCGCCCTTGGCGGCCGGATTGAAATGGCCGCGCCCGGGAAGCGTCTCGCGGGTTGCGAAGGCCGGTTCCTTTGCAAGCGCCAGATGCGACAGGCTGACCGAGATGCCGCCCGCCGACAACCACTTCACGAAGTCGCGTCGCGAGGGCCGCATGGTCTGATCTTTCATCAACGCTTCGGCGGCGCATCGCGCCGCAGTTTATGAATCGGAAAAATACACGTTGCAATGTTGCGGCAAAGCGAGCGCAATCGCAATGCCGCAATAGGTCGTAGCCTTCTCACTTGTAGACTTGGCTCTCACTTGAGGTCGGCGATGGTGGCCGGTCCCGGACCCGGGGTGATCAGGGTCGGCCATTGCTTGGAACCGAACGGCACCAGCGGCGGCAGGAAGGTCGTCATGCCGCGCTTCTTGGTCTCGGCGATGATCGCCTCGCGCGCATCACCTCCCATCAGTTCGTAGTCCATCAAATGGTAGCTGCCGAAGAACAGCGCGCCGACCGAGCGGTCGGCGATGATCCGGGTCAGCGACTCCAGCATGTCCGACGGCGTGGTGGTGAAGGAGATCGTCTCGATCAGCATCAGGCGGCTGTTGATGGCGTCAGGTCCGAAGAACTGCGCCAGCACGCTGAAGATCACGTTGTTCTGCCGCGCCACGTAGATCGTGTTGCTCGCGCCATAGGTCTTGTCCCAATCGGGGCCGAGCTGGGCCTTCCAGTCGGCCATGACGGTCATCCAGTGCGCGACCTGGGTCTGCGCGGCCCAGGCGACGTTCTTGGCGAGCAGCGGCGCCTGCTTCTTGCCGAACGCCTCGAGCGTCGCGAACGGGATCGCGCCTGCGGTGAGGCATTCGTCCATGAAGGCGATGTTGTTCTTGAGGATGGCGCGGTTGTTGTCGCGCCAGTCCGCCTGCATCGGCGTTGCATCGAGCCCGTCGAGCGCCGACTGCATCCGGCTGCGATAGGCCTGCATCGACCCGCGCCACGCCTTGTCGTCGGGATTGTTGACATAGGGGCCAACTACCTCGGCCAGCGCCATCGTGCTGTGGCCGACCGACTTGAGCAGCTGATAGACGACCGGCACTTGCGGCGCCTCGGTCGGCGGCTTGCCGGGCCGGTACAGGATCAGGCGGCCACCGGCGCCGGAGAACAGGCCGAGGATCACCGGATGCTTGTCGAGGATGTTCTTCTGGAAGATCCGCGCCGCATCGCCATAGAGCTCGAACATGCCGGTGTTGAGCGCCAGCACGTCTTTGGTCGCGACATCGGCCGGCGTTGACGAGGTCTTGCCCGAGATCGGTGCCATGTAGTCGGGCAGCGACTGGGCCAGCGCCGCACTGCTGCTGCCGAGCAACAATACCAGCGCAGCGGCCAGGCGAAAGCGATTGATCATGTGATGCTCCTCGAAGCCTCGCGCCAACGTCGCGGCGGGGTGTCGCCGCGCGATCATCGGCGGAATGCGCAAATGCCTGGACGCAATGAACTGGAGAGAAGTGAACAGGGCGTGTAGATCCCGCGCGACGCAGCACAATGCGGGCGGTGCCTACAGCTAAGCGACGAATCACTTGCTGTCCACACCCGGACATTGCGGGCCTTGCCCTGCGCCAAAACACCCAATGGTGCGGCCTTCAGCCCGGTGCTATCTCGCGAACAGAATCAATTTTATTTATTGGATTTTTGCGTGCTCAACGGACTTTACAAGGTCGAGTACGGCATCAACGGCGCATTCGGCCGCAGCATCATGTGCCTGCACGACGGCAAGATGATGGGCGGCAATTCGGGTTTCGCCCACCTCGGCACCTATCAAGTGACGAATGGCGAGATCGCCGGCGACGTGATCACCGAGCGTCACAACGACGATCCCAACTTCAAGCCGCTGATGGGCGCCGACGTCGCCGTCATCAAGGTGCGCGGCCGGACCGAAGGCTCGACCATCCTGCTCGAGGGCCGGGCGGACGCGATGCCGGACGGCGTGTTCTGGGCGAACTTGGCGCCGCTCGACGATGAAGCCCTGCCGCCGCGCGGGGAGGTCGGGCCGGGTGGCATCGTCAACGGCCTCTATTCCATCCAGCTGCGCGCGCTCGACGGCGTCGATGCCGGTCTCACCGGGGTGATGCTGCTGATGGACGGCCGCATCCTCGGCGGCGATGCGTTCTTCTATTATCTCGGCGCCTATTCGTCCGCGGACGGCCGCTGGCGCGGCGAGATCGTCAACCAGGAGCACACGCCGGCGAAGGGCGAATACCCGGTGTTCGGCGGCTACGAGGTCGGCATCGGTTTTTCGGGGACCTGCGGCGAGGACGGCGCCGGGCTTGAAGGCATTGCGCTGGCCGGCAAACGCAGCCTTCGCCTGTCGGCCGAACTGCGGCTGATGCGCCGCGCCTAGAGCATGCTCCGGAAAAGTGCGAAGCGGTTTTCCGAAAAGAGTATGCTCAAATGGAGCGCGCGGCTGTTTCCTCAATCCTTGATCAGAAGCACGCCGCCGATGATCAGCGCGATGCCGGCCAGTCGCGAAATCGACACGGGATGCTGCGCCAGCCCGAACGCGCCGAAATGGTCCATCGCGATGCCCGCGGTCATTTGACCCGCGACCACCAGCGCCAGCAAGGTCGCGGCGCCGAGCGAGGGCAATAACAGGATCATCAGCAGGATGAAGACGCCGCCGAGAATGCCGCCGCTCCAGGCCCACCACGGCACGGCCGAGACCAGCTTCCAGGACGGCACCGGCTCGCGCGTCGCGACCAGCACGATCGCCATCGTCACGAGACCGCCGAGATAGCTGACGAGCCCGGCCCAGGCCGGCGAATTCAGCGCGGAGCGGAGATTGCCGTTCAGGACCTGTTGAACAGCCACGGCGATGCCGGCGCCGAGCGCGAGCAGATAGAGAAACCAGACTTGCATGTGACGCCCCAAAACCGGTCGCTGAAGGATTTCATGTCATATTCGATCGGCAACGTTCGTGGCATGCGTAAAGCATGGCGCGAAACCCTCAGGATTGGGCTTCCACCCACGTCCCAGATCGAATAAGAGGCCGCAAACCCTCAGTTCCCAGTCATAGAGCATGATCCGCCTCGATAACGTCTCCAAGCAAGTCGGCCACCAGATACTCTTCATCGAAGCCTCCGCGGCGCTCCAGAAGGGCGAGAAGATCGGCCTTGTCGGCCCGAATGGCTCCGGCAAGACCTCACTGTTCCGGATGATCTCGGGCCAGGAGATCCCCGATGAGGGCCAGGTCTCGCTCGATCGTGGCATCTCGATCGGTTATTTCAGCCAGGATGTCGGCGAAATGTCCGGCCGTAGCGCAGTCGCCGAGGTGATGGACGGGGCGGGGCCCGTCAGCGTGGTGGCAGCCGAGCTCCGGGAACTCGAGGCCGCGATGGCCGACCCCGACAAGGCCGACGAGATGGACGACATCATCGCGCGCTACGGCGAGGTGCAGCATCAGTTCGAGGAGCTCGACGGCTACGCGCTCGACGGCCGCGCGCGCGAGGCGCTGTCCGGTCTCGGCTTCAGCCAGGAGATGATGGACGGCGACGTCGGCAAGCTCTCCGGCGGCTGGAAGATGCGCGTGGCGCTGGCGCGCATCCTCTTGATGCGTCCCGACGTCATGCTGCTCGACGAGCCGAGCAACCATCTCGATCTCGAAAGCCTGATCTGGCTCGAACAGTTCCTGAAGGGCTATGAGGGCGCGCTGCTGATGACCTCGCATGACCGCGAGTTCATCAACCGCATCATCAACAAGGTGGTCGAGATCGACGGCGGCCAGCTCACCAGCTACTCCGGCAATTACGAGTTCTACGAGCAGCAGCGTGCGCTCTCCGACAAGCAGCAGCAGGCGCAGTTCGAGCGGCAGCAGGCGATGCTGGCCAAGGAGATCAGCTTCATCGAGCGCTTCAAGGCGCGCGCCTCGCACGCCGCACAAGTGCAGAGCCGGGTCAAGAAGCTCGACAAGATCGAACGGGTCGAGCCGCCGCGGCGGCGGCAGACCGTGGCGTTCGAATTCCAGCCGGCGCCGCGTTCGGGCGAGGATGTCGTCAGCCTGAAGAATGTCCACAAGGCCTATGGCAGCAAGCGCATCTATGACGGCCTCGACTTCATGATCCGCCGCCGCGAGCGCTGGTGCGTGATGGGTATCAACGGCGCCGGCAAATCGACGCTCTTGAAGCTGGTCGCCGGTTCAACCGAGCCCGACGACGGCGCGGTCGCGGTCGGCGGCAGCGTCAAGATGGGCTATTTCGCCCAGCACGCGATGGATCTGCTCGACGGCGAGCGCACCGTGTTCCAGTCGCTTGAGGACGCATTTCCACAAGCCGGGCAGGGCTCCTTGCGCGCGCTCGCCGGCTGCTTCGGCTTCTCGGGAGACGACGTCGAGAAGAAGTGCCGGGTGCTTTCGGGCGGCGAGAAGGCGCGGCTCGTGATGGCCAAGATGCTGTTCGATCCGCCGAACTTTTTGGTGCTGGACGAACCGACCAACCATCTCGATCTCGCCACCAAGGAGATGCTGATCAACGCGCTCTCCGAGTTCGAGGGCACGATGCTGTTCGTCTCCCACGACCGGCATTTCCTCGCCGCGCTCTCCAACCGCGTGCTGGAGCTGACGCCCGACGGCATCCATCAATATGGCGGCGGCTACACCGAATACGTCGCGCGCACCGGGCAGGAAGCGCCGGGATTGCGGAGTTAGCTCAAGCTCTCCACCGCGCGCAGAACGCTTCGACGTCGCCGGACTGGAATTCCGGTAGCCGCTCCCAGATCGTCTCGGCCGGCCAGTTCCACCAGGCGATCTGCGACAGCTCGGCCGCGATCTTGCGGTTGAACCGCTCCTTGATCGGCCGGGCCGGGACGCCGCCAACGATGGTGTAGGGCGCGACATCGCGCGACACCACCGCGCCGGCCGCCAGCACCGCGCCGTCTCCGACGGTGACGCCCGGCAGCACGATCACGCCATGGCCGATCCAGACGTCATTGCCAATGACGACGCGGTCCGCGCGCCGATCGCTGAAGAAGCCATGATCGCGCTCGGCGGAGGCCGAGTAATATTCAGGGCAGTAGGTGAAGCGATGCTGGGAGGGACGTTCGACCGGATGATTGGGCGCGCCGATCCTGACCTGCGCCGCAATCGCGCAGAACCGGCCGATCACGGCGTCGGCGACCATGCAGCCGCTGCCGAGATAGGAGTAATCGCCGAGCTCGGTATATTCGATCGCGGTGTCGCCGAGGACCTCGCAACAACGGCCGACCTTGACCTCCCGCAGCTTGACCGTCGGCTCGATGACGGTTTCGGCAAGCTTGGGGCGGGAAGGCTTCGGGTCGGTCATAAGGATTGTCCTCGATGCGGCGAGCGGCGGCTTCAGTCGCACGATTTCCATGACGGCGAGATGACAGGGGACGCCGGATCTAGCGGCCGGTGAGGCGGGCGATGGTCTCGATCTCGTTGGTCCAGATGCCGCCGGAATAGTTTTCGGGCAGGCGCCGGAAGAGCTCGGCATCGTCGACCCCGGTCGAGAACTCGCCGCCCTGATAGGGGCCGAGCACGAACACTACGCTGTTTGCCGCCGCCATGCGGTTGAGGAAGCGGTCCGGCCATCCCCACAGCCACGGCGCGTAGTTGATCGGCACCAGCACGATGGCGTTGCGGCAGGCGTCCGGCACGATGCCGGTCCAGCCATAGCCGAGATAGCGCACGAGGCAGCTCTTGATCGCCGCGCGCGAGATCGTCCGCGTCCCCGGCGCAAGGCGCCGGATCGCCTCGATCGGATCGTCGCCGCCATAGACCATGATCAGCTTGCGTCGCTCGGCGGGGAGCCGGTTCAAGACCGCCGCGAGCTTCTCGCCCTCGGAGGGATCGCGGCTCTTGATGTTGATCAGGAACCGGCGATCCGGAAACGTCTTGAGCACTTCGTCCAGCGACGGCATCAGGCCGATGCCCTTGCCGCGGAATGGGAAGGTCTTGCCGCCATCGGCGGTGTAGCCATAGCCGATATCGAGCATCTTCAGCCGCGCCATCGGCTGTTCGCGGGTGACGCCCTGGCCGTCGGTGCGGCAATCGACGGTCCAGTCGTGAAACACCGCGAATTCGCCGTCGGTCGTCGGATGGACGTCGAACTCGACAATATCGGCGCCGCGATCGAAGCTCGCCTGCATCGAGCGGATCGTGTTCTCGAGATAGTCATGGGTGGGCGGCAGCATGCGCGCCGCGGTGCAGGTGTCGTTCCTGAGGTCGCGTTCGTCGAAGCGTTGCGCGATGCCGCGATGGGCGAGGAGCACCGGCTTGCCGCCGGCGTGAGTTGCGAGAAGACTGGAGTTGTTGAGGTAGATGCCGGCGGTGATGGCAACGACAGCCGCTGCCGCGTATTTCAACTTCCTGCCCAAGCTATACGTTTCCCTGCTGGAGGTTGCTCCGGGTAGGGCGCGTTTTGGGTCGATTTGCGGCGGCTTAGTCCTTCAAGCCGCCGACTGCGGCAATTGCCCTCACCATCGCATCCCTGCCGTCGCTGCGCCCTGCCGCAGCATCAGGTTGAGCGTGGTGCTGCCGCCAACCTCGCGCAGCTTGACCGTCGGCTCGATGACGGTTTCGGCAAGCTTGGGCGGGGTGCGTTCGATTCAGCCATATGATTGTCCTCGATCGTGCATTCGAGCGGTGTGGTATCTATCACGGTGAGCGGGCAAGGCGATGGTGGTTCGCAGTTTGCTGCCGCGGCCTGGTTCTTGAACTCGTCGACAACGGCAATCGCCTTGTTGAGCAAGTGCGCGCGTGGGATCAAGGCGCTAACCGGCGAGAAATATGCACCGCAGATTGTTCCACTATCGAAGGTACCGCGATTCGCATGCTTGCGTTTCGGACCTCGATAGGTTTTAAGCCCGGTGACTTCATGACCGTTGGCATGAACCAGAAGCGCGCTGCGTGGCTCTACCACATTCTGGACAGAGTTACATCGCAGCTCGCGCGCCCCCCCAATTCAGAGGATTTCAGCATGGCCAAGATGACGAAAAATCAATTGATCGACGCGATTGCCGAGGGCACGCAGATCTCGAAGAACGACGTGAGGACCGTCATCGAGCACATGGCGACCGTTGGCTACAAGGAGCTGAACGAATCCGGCGAGTTCGTCATTCCTGGCTTTGTGAAAATGTCTGTCGTGCATAAGCCTGCCACGGAAGCTCGCAGCGGTGTAAATCCTTTCACGAAAGAGCCGATGGAATTTGCAGCGAAGCCGGCCAGCAAGTCGGTCAAGGCGGCACCTCTCAAGGTCGCCAAGGACGCTGTTTAAAGACTACGGTTTGCGGCAAGCCACGCGCGCAAGCAATGCAACGGCGCATGGCCTGCCGCGCTGTGTCCGGCTTGTCCGGCTCAGCATCGCCCGCTACGCTTCACGAAAAAGCGGGAGCGAAACGGCATGAAGCAGATCAGGATCGGCGACATCACGATCGACGCGGTGATCGAGCGCGAAGGGCCGTGGCGGCGGCCGCAGGATTTCTTCCCGACCTATGACGATGCCGTGTTCAAGCATCATCTGAAGACGATGGAGCCGGAAGTCTTCGATGCCGCGCGCGGCATGATGGTGATCACCTACCAGACCTTCGTGGTGCGGACGCCGCGCTACACCATCCTGGTCGACACCTGCACCGGAGAGGACAAGGGACATCCGCCGCCGTTCGATTTCCCGGGCAAGGAGCGCTGGCGCAACGAGCTGTTCGCGCTCGGCATCTCCTATGAGCAGATCGACTACGTGTTCTGCACCCATCTGCATATCGATCACACCGGATGGAACACCACGCTGCGCGACGGGCGCTGGGTGCCGACCTTCCCGAACGCGAAATACGTCTTCCACAAGGGCGAGTATGCCGCCTGGGAGGCCGAGAACGCCAAGGGAGCCAATCCGCCCGGCACGGTGTTTCGCGACAATTGCCTGCCGATCGTCGAAGCCGGGCAGGCGCTGCTGGTCGATGACGACTATGCGCTCGACGACACCGTCACGCTGACGCCGACGCCGGGCCATTCGCCCTGCCATTGCTGCGTCAACATCTTCTCGAAGGGGCAGCGCGCCGTGGTCGCCGGCGATCTGATGCACCACGCGATCCAGTGCCGCGAGCCGGACTGGTCGGCCAAGCCGGATTGGGATCCGAAGCAATCGGCGGTCTCGCGGCGGAAGTTCTTTGCCTCCGTGGCCGGGACCGACACGCTGATCCTGCCGATCCATTTTCCGGCCCCGACCGTCGGCCTGATCAAAGCGGACGGCGACCGCTTCGACTATCGCTTCAAGCGGGAATAGGGCGCGGCAGCCGGCAGCTCGAGGTCAGCGCGCCGCGCGGGTCCGGCGCGGAACCTGGGTCAGAAACCGTTCGAGGTCGGTGCAGAGGCGATGGGCGAGCTCCTCGTCGATCTCGAACGTCGCGACGCTGCCGGCGCAGTCGATTGCGATGGTGCCGCGCAATGGTGCGGCGGAGACCGCCGATACCGCGATGCTGGTTGCTCTGTGCTTGGTCATGTCGTCAACTTCCCCTGAAGGCCGGTCGCCGCCAATCCTCATCTCGGAATGACGGCGCGACCCTTTCGCTTTCGCTCTTCGATGAATCGCACGCCGATCTCGCTGCCGTCGACACGCACCAGCTCGCAGCGGCGGAACGCCAGTCCCCGCGAGGACAACACCAGGAAGAACTCCTGGGCCTTCAGCACGTCAAGCGTTCCGTCGACCTCGAGCCGGGCGCCGCTTTGCGAGACGTCGAGCAGGATGCAGCTGCGCCGCCACGTGCCGTCGACCCCCATGAGATTGACGTGATGACGCGTCTCAAGCTTGACGCGCTCCGCCCTGCGGTCACCATACGCCATGACGCAACTCACACGGCCTGAACGGGTTTTGCAGCGAGGCCGGCATCGATCGCGGCGCGGATCGCGTCCCGAACCTCGGGCCGTGCAAGCTCGAGCAGCCGGGCCTGTTGGCGCGGCGTGGATTGTCTGATGAGGTCGGCAAGCACGCGGTGAGGCAGGTCTGCGCGCGAGACCAGCGCGGCTGCGATGTCCGCGTCGCGCTCGGCGGCATCGACCATCATGGCAAGGCCTGCGCTCGTCATGTCGGCGCCGGGATTGCGCGCGAGCGCGCGAAGCACATTGCCGTCGCCCCGCATCAGCAGAATGTCCGTGAGTTCCTGGTTGACGGTCTTGCGTCCTGCGATCGCGCAGAGATGTCCCTCGGCCCGCATCCAGGCAATGTCGATCAAATCGGCGTCCGGAATGCAGGCGCATTTTCGCAGGATCGGTGCGGCGACATCGGCATCGTCATGGTTGGCGAGGCGACGGGCGAGCTCCCGCGGCACCAGGTGCAGGTCGGCGAGCGAGCGGCTGAGCGTGGTCAGGGTGCGCAGCTCGACGCTTTCGGTCAGGCGGATCAGGATGTCGTCGAACAGACTGACCTGATGCTCGCTGAGGCGGTGGGCGTCGTCGAGAAACAGCCCGGCCACCTCCTGCAGCATGCGCGTGCGGAGGTCTGGGGAACCGGCTCTCAAGACATGGTCGAGCTTGGCAATAAGATCGGGCGAGGCAATAGCTGTCATTGCGGTCCCTAAAATGTTCCGCGACGGGGAACATCATCGTTCCCGATGTCAATCTGCTCCCCGAATCTTTAATAGGGGTATAGAAATTGATGGGGAGGTTGATCCCAACGGTGGATATCCCGGCAATCACTATCGAAATTCGGCAGCAGCGCTATTTTGCCAGATTGTCGGGTTCGACGAGCGGACCGCATTTTTTCTGAATTGAGTTCATTGGACGATTCGCATTTTGTGCATGCAGTTTATCAATGCGGCCGGCGCGCTGTGCGCGGCGCCGCGCGCCGATTTTAGCGATCATTTCACAGGAGCAGTCATTTGACGGCGCCATTGCTGGTGCCGAGAGTCTTTCGTTTTGACGATGTCGATGCATTCCGGAGTTCGATCCGGGATCTGGATGTTGATTTCACGCCACTCGCGCGGAAGATTTCGGCCGAGCAGATCATCCTGAGTTTGCCGGGATGCGAGCTCAACTACACACAGTCGTTCCCGCGGATCGTCGACGCGCAGCTTGCGCGGCATACCACCGCGGTGGGCTTCACGATGGATGACGGCGTTCCGATGCGCTTCAACGGCGTCGAACGCGATCGTGCGGTGATCGTGCTCGGCGGCGGCGGCGCATTCTACACCTCGGTGGAGGAGACGCCCCGCCAATATGTCTCGATGATGTTCACGCCCGAGATTGTCGACCGCGGCTGGCCGAGTGCCGGACTCCATTTCAGCATTCACGAGATCTCTCAACGCGCGCAGGATCGGCTGCGCGAGGTGGTGAGGCAGGTTCTGCTCGTCATGTCGGATCAGGTCACGATTGCGGAGTTTGCCACGGGCGCGTCGATCAAGGAGACGCTGCTGGCTGCGATCGACAACGCGTTCGCCGAGATCGTGCCGGCCAAGTGGGCGACGCGGGCTAACACGACGCGCCAGTTCAAGGTCTTCAACGACGCGCGCGCCATCCTGGCCGGCGACGTCGCGCACCCGATCTACAGCGGCGAACTCGCCAGGCAGATCGGCGTGTCGGTGCGCACGCTGCATGATGCGATCCAGCGCTACCGGGGCGTCAGCCTGCATCGCTATCTGCGGCTGCGCCGGCTCTGGCTGGTGCGCCAGCGACTGCTTGCCGGTGCGCCGAGCGTCAAGGCTTGTGCGCTGGCCTACGGGTTCTGGCACCTCAGCGATTTTTCGCGGAGCTACCGGTCGCAGTTCGGGGAAGCGCCATCGGAGACGCTGGCGACCTCGCGCCGTGCCGGCGTCGCGCCCGCCGATCCGGCCGGCGGCAGACACGAATCGTAACAATCCGCCTGAACGAAATCTTAACGGGCGGTTGCGAATCTGCGGGTACGATTCCACCCGAGGCGGCCTGATGCATCCCCGACGATTTGCGCGTGTTCGTCCGACAGGATGCGTCTCCAGCGTGGTCAAACTCCAGCTCGAACCGAAGGCGCCCCTGATCGAATGCCGGCTGGTGGATTATTCCGCCGGCGGGGCCTGCCTGGAGTTTTCGAAGCCCATGCAGTTGCCTGACCGCTTTGAAATGTTTCACGGCAACACCCGGAAGCGTGTCCGGCGGGTCTGGAGTAAGGGCGTCCGGGTCGGCGTCTCGTTCTGATTGCGCCGATCAACAGCGGTTCGGGCCGCGCCCTGCGCGACCCGACTGAGTCCCGATGAAGTCTGTCCCGAATGAGGGCTAAATAAGCGCCGCCGAGAGGCTCAGGCGCCGCTCTGGCACTTCTTCATGAACGAGTTCTTGGCCGCGCCGGCGAGCTTCTTGCCGTCGGAGCCCACCGCCTTGGTCTCGCAGGTATCCATCGTGCACTTCTTCATGAACGAGGTCTTGGCCGCGCCGGCCAGCGGCTTGCCGTCCTTGCCGACGGCTTTCGTCTCGCAGGAGGCGTCCTGTGCAAATGCCGAACCGGCGGCAAAGGTCGCGATCACGGCCGCCAAGAAAATCCGCTTCATCTGGGTTCTCCCTAAACCAAACCAGTGGACGGATTGGATATCGGATTCTTGGCCCGATCAAGTTCCCGCAGCCGAATTTGTCTATAAAATACCCGGATTGCCGTGAGAAAATTCCGTGTGCAGCGCGGAACAAAATGGGGAAACGCGTAAATGGAATTCGAGACGCTGGTACAGACACGCAAAAGCGTGCGCGGATTCAAGAAGCAGCCGGTGTCCCGGGCGACCGTCGAGGAGATCATCGAGGTGGCCAAGCGCGCGCCGTCCTCGATGAACACCCAGCCCTGGCACGTCCATGTCCTGACCGGGGCGCCGCTGGAGGAAGTGCGGCGCCGCAACATGGAGGAGATGATCGCCGGCGCCAAGGCCAAGCGCGATATCATCAGCCACGGCGAGTACCAGGGCGTGCACCGCGGCCGCCAGGTCGACATTGCCAAGAAGCTGTTCGGCGCGATGGGGATTGCCCGTGACGACAAGCCGATGCGGCAAGATTGGGTGCTGCGCGGCTTCCGCCAGTTCGACGCCCCGGTCTCGCTGGTCTTGGCCTATGACCGGATCCTCGATCCGGGCGCGGTCTGCCATTTCGATCTCGGCGCACTCTGCTACGGCATCGTGCTGGCAGCCTGGGATCGCGGCCTCGGCAGCGTGATCAACGGCCAGGGCATCATGCGTTCCGACATCGTGCGCGAGGTCGCCAACATCCCGGAAGACCAGGTGATCATGACCTGCGTCGCGATGGGCTATCCCGACGACAGCTTTGCCGCCAACGCAGTGCGGTCGGACCGCGAGGCTAACGGCGATTTTGTCCGCTATGTCGGCTTTGCCGAGTAGCGCATGATCCGGCCAGTGCGGATCCGCAGCGGCATCGGCCCTTTCGTTCTGGCCCTGATGGCCGTCATTTTGGCCCTGGGCGCCGCGCGAGCCGAGGGCATTCGCCTCGATACACTCAAGATCCCGGTGCCGAATGCTGGTGGGGCAGGGCCGGCCGCCGCGCTGCTCGACGCGATCGTGCTGCGGCCGGATGACGGGCAGCCGCATCCGCTGGTCCTGCTCAATCACGGCTCGCCGCGCTCGGCCAGCGACCGTCTGTCGATGAGTCCCTACGGGATGTGGGCGCAGGCGGCGGAGTTCGCGCGCCGCGGCTGGGTGGCGGTGGCGTTCCTGCGCCGGGGCTACGGCGCCTCGCAGGGGGGATGGGCCGAGACCTACGGGCCGTGCTCCGGTCCGGACTACGCGAAGGCCGGCCGCGCTGGCGCCAGCGACATCGCAGCCGCCGCCAAATTCATGGCCGGCCAGGCTTACGTCAGCAGCGGAAAGTGGATCAGCGTCGGCCGCTCGGCGGGCGGCTTCGCCACCGTCGCATTGACGTCGAGTGCGCCATCGGGTCTTGCGGCCGCGATCGTGTTCGCACCGGGCCGCGGATCGAGCGGCCCCGACACGGTCTGCGGGGAAGGCGAGCTCGTCGACGCCTTCGCGCAGTTCGGAAAATCTTCACGCATTCCGCTGCTCTGGGTCTCCGCCGACAATGACCACTTCTTCGGCCCGAAACTCGTGGCGCGGCTGTCGGACGCGTTCGCGAAATCCGGCGGCAAGCTTTCGCTGGTTCGAGCGGCTGCATTCGGCGGCGACGGCCACATGCTGTTCAGCGAGAACGGAGCGGCGATCTGGGCACCGATCGTCGATCGCTTTCTTGCAGCCAATCACCTCGTGCTGCGCGATCGTCTGCTCGACGCGCCCGAGCGTCCGGCGCAACTCCGCACGCGCTGACCGCGCCGCGGGATATTGAATTCCGCACCGTGAAACCATCGCGCGAGCGTGAGGGCGAGCGCGCGTTTCCGCTATTCCTGCCGACAAAAAATGCGCTACTGGTTTTGTGAAGCGAAACAGCACAGGCGAGGAATCCCGGATGAGCGATGATGAACAGACAGCCATGATCCGCGAGACCGTCGCGCGATTCGTCGATCGCGAACTGATCCCGCTGGAGCCGCAATATCTGAAGTCGAAACTGCCCGGCAGCGATCATCCCGACCTCACCGCAGAGCAGCGCAAGCGGCTGCGCGACGTCTCCAAGGAGCTCGGCCTCTGGGGCCTCGATGCGCCCGAGGATCTCGGCGGCCACGATTTGCCGACGCGCACGATGGCCGCAGTGCATGAAGAGCTCGGCCGCAGTTGCGTGCCGTTCGTGCTGCCGCCGGACTCGCCGAACCTGCGCATGCTGCAGGCGGTCGGCACCGACGCGCAGAAGAAGAAATATCTGCAGCCCTATATCGAGGGCCGGATGGCCTCTGCGATCGCGATCTCAGAGCCCGGCGCCGGCGGTGATCCCGCGGGCATGAAGACGCGCGCGGTGCTCGACGGCGAGCAGTGGGTGCTGAACGGCCGCAAGATCTGGATCAGCAATGCACGCGCCGCCGACTTCATCATCGTGATGGCGCGCGTCGGCAACGACCAGCGCCAGGGCGGCATCACCTCCTTCATCGTCGAGAAGGGCACACCGGGCTTCATCATCGAACGTGAGATCCCGATGGTCGGCGGCGGCTCGACCTATGAGATCGTGTTCGAGGACTGCCGGATCCCGAAGGAATCGGTGCTGGGCGAGGTCGGCAAAGGCTATGCGCCGATGCAGCTGCGGCTGCGCACGCGGCGGCTCGAGATGGGGTCGACCTGTGTCGGCATCACCAAGCGCGCACTCGACATGATGTGCGAGCACGCCAAGCAACGCGAGACCTTCGGCGTCAAGCTCGCCGAGCGCCAGGCAATCCAGTGGTGGATCGCCGACATCTCGACGCGCATGCATGCCTGCCGGCTGATGGTGCGCGAGGCCGCCGACAAGACCGATCGCGGCGAGGACATTCGCCACGAAGCCTCGATGATCAAGGTGTTTGCGACCGAGATGGCCTATGACGCCTGCGACCACGCGATGCAGACGCTCGGCGCGCTCGGCGTGACGCTGGAATTGCCGCTGAACGCGCTCTGGCAGAAGGCCCGCCTGATGCGGGTGTATGAAGGCCCGAGCGAAGTCCATCGCCAGGCGATCGCCCGCCGCGTGCTCGGCCTGCGCGGCGGCTAGCACATGGCGTGAGCTGGGTTACCCTTTAGTCACGTCACGACGAACGTAGAACGTAGGATGGGTAGAGCGAAGCGAAACCCATCGCTTCGCCGCGAGCATTGATGGGTTTCGCTGCGCTCTACCCATCCTACGGATTGGTGCTTACGCCGCCCGCACGTCGGAGAGGAAGCGGTTGACCTGGCCGGCGAGGTCCTTGGACTGCGTCGAGAGCTGCTCGGCCGCGCCCAGCACCTGGGTTGCCGCCGCGCCGGTGTCGTCGGCGGCGCGCTGCACGCCGGAGATGTTGGAATTGACCTCCTGGGTGCCGCGCGCGGCTTCCTGAACGCTGCGCGAGATCTCCTTGGTCGCCGATCCCTGTTCCTCGATCGCGGCGGCAATCGCGGTGCCGATCTGGTCGATCTCGGTGATGACGTCGACGACGCTGCGGATCGCGGTCACGGTCTCGTCGCTTGCGGTCTGGATCGCGGTGATCTGCTCGGAAATCTCCGTGGTCGCCTTCGCGGTCTGGCCGGCCAGCGACTTCACTTCCGAGGCGACGACGGCAAAACCGCGACCGGCCTCGCCGGCGCGGGCCGCCTCGATGGTGGCGTTGAGCGCGAGCAGGTTGGTCTGCGCCGCGATGCTCTGAATCAGCGTCACGACGTCGCCGATCTTCTGGGCGCCCTCGGCAAGCGAGCGTGCGGTGTCGCCGGTGCGGCGGGCATGGTCGACGGCACGCGCGGCGATCTCGGTCGAGGTCGCAACCTGGCGGGCGATCTCCGAGATCGAGGAGGTCAGCTCCTCGGTTGCGCTCGCGACCGTCTGCACGTTGGTCGAGGTCTGATCCGACGCTGCGGCGACGACCGCGGCCTGGCGGTTGGTGGCGGAGGCGGTCGCCGACATCGATTGCGCGGTGTCCTCCATCACCGAGGACGCCGCGGACAATCCGCCGACCAGTTCGGTGACCTTGGCCTCGAAGGCGCGGGTCAGATCGTCGAGCACGCGGGCGCGGCGCATCTTGACGTCGTTCTCGGCTTCCTTCTCGGACGCGAGCCGATCGGCTTCGATCCTGTTGTCCTTGAACACCTGCACGGCGGCGGCCATCGCGCCGATCTCGTCGTTGCGCGCGGCGCCCGGGATCGCCTCGGCGACGTCGCCCGCGGCGAGGCGCGACATCCGGCCGGTGAGGGCGGCGATCGGATTGAGAATGCGGCGACGGACCACGACGATGAGGCCGGCGCTGACGGCAATGACCGCGAGCAGCCCGGTCAGCGCGATCACGAAGCTGAAGCGCGCCGACGAGTAGGCGGCTGCAAGCACCTGCTCCGCATTCTCGTAAAATGCCTCGCGTACGGTGATGATGGCGGCGAGGCCGACCTGCGATTCCGGATAGTAGGTGTCGAGATCGACCTCATACTTGCCGGATACTGCACCTTCCTTGGCAAGCTTCAGCGCTTTGCCGAAGCGTTCGACGTAGTCGGCCTGCATCTTGCCGAGCGCCGTCATGACATTGGCAGGCGTCGCCGGATTGTTGCGCAGTTCCTGCAGCGTCGAAAGGATCTGCTCGGTGCGGCCGGTCGAGCGATAGAGCTCCATCTTCTCCTGATCGGTCGCGACGCGCTTGGCGCCGACCAGCGCCTTGTGCAGGCTGGCATTGAGGCCGCCGGTGTCGCGCAGCATCCAGGCGACGTTGGCGTAGCTGGCCTGGCGATAGGCATTGCCGTCGAGCCCGGCGAGGCGGCGCACCTGCTCGTCGAGCAGCGTGGTGACACCGGCGTTAAACACGGAATTGTCGGCGACGATCTTGCCGGCGGCCGCGCGGCGGGCATCGGCCGGACCTGAGATGGCAGCCGCGATGGCGTCGCGCAGCCCGGCAAACTTCACCTTCAGCGCGTCGATCTCGCGCGCGAGGGCCTCGCCATCGTCGATCGATCCCGGCAGCGTGGTGCGCACCTGGTTGACCTTGGCCAGCGCGCCGTCGGTCAGCTGACGCTGACGGTCGAGTTCGGCGATCTGCTTCGGATCAATCGTACCGCCCGCGAGCAGCAGGTTGGTGGCGTAGCCGCGCTCGGGGTTCATGTAGCGCGGGATATCACCGACGGCGCGGACGATTTCGAGCCGGCTCTGCGCGGTCGAAACCTTGTCCATGGTCTGGTACTTGGTCACCGCGACATAGGCCGCCAGGCCACCGCCGACCGCGGACAAGGAGACGATCGCGGCCGTCAGGAGAGTACCGATTTTCATGGGATGCGCGCCATTTCTTGACGGGAGAGGGAGAGGCCTCAACCGTACCGGGTGCGCATTAAGCTTGGGTTTATGATGCGGGAGCCGCATTTGGCACGGCGTAGATCCCGATCGTCGTCCCTGCGCGAAAGCAGGGACCCATAACCACAGGGTCGGGTTGTTTGAGAGGGCTGTGGCCCCGGCGTCGTGAAACAATCACCTTCGGTGTTAATGGGTCCTGGCTTTCGCCAGGACGACACCGGATGTGTGGCGGGTCAGCGTTCCTCGCCGTCAGCGCCCTTGGTCGCGGCGCGGTGCTGGGTCGCGCCGCCCGCGCCGGCTTCGCCGCAGGGAAGCTGGTTCCAGGTGCCGTCGGCGGCCTGCTGGTAGGCCTGGCAGCCGGCCGAATTGGTCGTGGTGGCGGCTTTCTCGTCGGCTTTCTGCCGCTCGGCGCTCTTCGCCAGCGCTGGGGTGGCAATGGCAGCGATGGCCGCGAGCGAGCCTGCGAAAACCAGCTTTGCGATCTGCATGTCGGGTTCTCCTTCTCGAAGCAAATGCATATCCAGAAAACAAATCTGGCGATTTTTGGCCGCGGCGGGCGACCTGCGACGAATTGCTTAATGCCGGGAAAACGCTCCGGAATGCCCGTTAACATCTGCGCGCCCGCCGCGGGACGGCTGTCGCAGCGCCGTGGTAGGATCGCGCCATCATGACCCACCGCATTCTCGTTCTCTACGGCTCCTATCGTTCGGATCGCATGGGCATCCGCCTGGCGCACTTCGTCGTCGACGGCCTTCGTGGGCGCGGCGACGATGTCGAGTTGATCGACGCCAAGGAGGTCGGCCTGCCGATGCTCGACCGGATGTACAAGGAGCACCCCAAGGGCCAGGCGCCGGCCGTGCTCGAAACACTCGCCGGCAAGATCCGCGACGCCGACGGTTTCCTGTTCGTCACCGGCGAATACAATTGGGGCATCCAGCCCGGGCTGAAGAATCTGACCGACCATTTCCTCGAGGAATGGTTCTGGCGTCCGGCGGCGATCGCAAGCTATTCGGCCGGGCGGTTCGCCGGTGCGCGCGCCGCGACCGCCTGGCACGGCACGCTGTCGGAGATGGGCATGGTGGTGGTGTCGAGCACGATCAGCGCGGGGCCGATCGCGCAGACCCTGTCCGCCGAAGGCAAGCCGATCGGTGAGGGCGGCAAGTCGCTCGAACGTGCCTTTCCGCGCTTTGCCGACGACTTCACCTGGTGGATCGAAGCCGCCAAGGCACAGCGGGCGCGCAAGGCGCCGCCATACTGAGCGCCGGTCTGTACGTCCGCGGAGTTAGACATCATGAGCCTCTTCACATCGCCGTTCGATCCCGCGCGCGAGGCAGCCCTGGTGACCGGCGCCGGCAACGGCATCGGCCGCGCCATCGCGCAGTCCCTGGTCGGCGAAGGTGTGCGCACGGTGTTCGCCGACCTGCATGAGGACAGGGTGCTGGCCGCGATCAAGGCTGCCCCGCATCCCGAACTTGCAGTGCCCTGGGTCGGCGATCTCGCGCAACGTGCGGCGTGCGACGCCCTGCTGGCGCATGTGCAAGCCGCGGTCGGGCAGGTAACGCATTTCGTCCACAGCGCCTCGCCACCGCGCCGCGAGGCCGATCACGCGATGGCGGTCGATGACGAAATCTGGCGGCAGATGCACGCGGTCAATCTCGATGCCGGCTTTCATCTGTCGCGCGAACTGGCGCGCAAGCTGATCGCGGCGAAGCTGCCCGGCTCGTTCCTGCTGCTCACCTCGCTGCATGCGGGCACGCCGCGCAACCTGCCGCATTATTCGACGGCAAAGGCCGGCATGGCGATGCTGGTGAAGGAGCTTGCCAAGAGCTGGGGTCGCTATGGCATCCGCGTCAATGCGCTGGTGCCCGGCGCGATCGCAGCCGGCGGCTTCGTCGCCGATCCCGCGCTGGCCAAGCACATTCCGCTCGGGCGGCTTGGTCAGGCGGACGATCTTGCGCCGATGGCGCTTGCCGTGCTCTCGCACAAGCTCTCCGGCTACGTCACCGGCGCATCGATCGTGGTCGACGGCGGCCTGTCGCTGACCAACTGGTTCGCGCCGCCGGAGCTCGATTGAGGATTCTTGTTTGACGCGTTTTCTTCACGCGAACCGGTGCCCACTTCGCTCGAAAACGCTTTCTACTACTTGGTCCTGATGTAGCCCGCGAGCCGCGACTTCTGGTCCTGGCACCAGGTCGTCATGCTGCCGGCGCGGCGCTGGTCGAGGTCGGTGCTCTGGGTCGCGATCGCGACTTCGGTCATCAGGTCGTCGGCCTGCTTCTCGCCCATCTTGCCGCCGGTATGCATGAAGGCGATCGCCTTGCGCACCTGCTCGGTGGTGCCGTCTGGCAGGTGCATGTCCTGCGCGCGCTGCACGAGATCCTGATAGACCAGATCGGTGCCGGGGCACTCGACCTTGGCGGCAAAGGCCTGCAGCACCATCGTGACATAGGCCGCGCGCGGATCGGCGTGGGCCGGTGTTGCCGCGACAATCAGGCCGCCGACCAGCAGAGCGTAACGCATCGAATTCCTCCCGATGTTTTAGACATTTTGTCGCAAGGCTAGCGTCCGCGGGAACCGACTGCAACCGGAAGGACACACTTTCGGAAGGAACCGATCAAACAGCCGTGTTCCAGCCGGGGCTGCCACGATTTCAGCACGATTTCGGCAGCAAGTGCCACAACTTGACGCAGGGGAGAATGATCGTGTCGAAGTTGGGGCTTGCTGCGGTGCTGATGGGGTCGCTCGCACTTGGCGGCTGCATGCAGGCGACGCTGTCGCCGGTGACGGATGCCGCGATGACGCCGCGTGACCGGCAATTGCTGGCGCATCCGCCCTATGCGGACGCCAAGATTCCGGATCAGTTCCAGCGCCACATTGTCGATTACACGCGCAAGGAGCAGCCGGGCTCGATCCTGGTCGATACCGACGCGCGCTACCTCTATTACGTGCTGCCCGGCGGCAAGGCGATCCGCTACGGCGTCGCCGTCGGCGAGGAGGCCATGGCGTTCTCCGGCGTGGCCACGGTCGGCCGTCTCGCCGAATGGCCGGACTGGGTTCCGACCAAGGACATCCAGGAGCGGCTCGGGCCGTATCCGGCGCGTGTCGCGGGCGGACCGGCCAATCCGCTCGGTGCCCGCGGCATCTACCTCTACCAGGGCAACAAGGACACGCTCTACCGCATCCACGGCACCAACCAGCCCGAATATATCGGGCAGGCGATCTCGTCGGGCTGTATCCGCATGAACAACGCCGACGTGATCGACCTCTACCAGCACGTCAAGCCGGGCGCGACCGTGGTCGTGCTGCCGCCGGGACAGAGCGCGTAATT